>NZ_JBHTGY010000032.1:0-88551 GCF_042676305.1 Paenibacillus sp. GCM10027630
TAGGTGGGGTTGTGTTTTAACTATGTCATGGAAAAACTTTGTGAATTTTCACACGATGATTTACAAAGTTGATGATGTGTAAGGTCTGATGCAACGCTAGTGGAGCATTTCCATTTAAATCCTTTATCGACGTTGAAATGGAAGAATTAGCTCCGGAAATTCCAGTTAACCATTCTCAACCGCCTCGTCAATCATGGGTCTCGTTCTTGGATTCTATAATACCAAGAGTTACCGGCCGGATTCGCAGACTTTTAAGGGAGAAGCGAGTTTTGAAAGTCGCATAAAGTTAAATCGCTTAACCAAAACGGCTATAAGAAAAGCTTCTGATCGAAGCCTTTTCGAGGAAGATACGTTCGCGTCTTAGCGGTGGCTTTTCTTGCAATATTAGAAAGCTGAACCTCCGGTTCGAACCTATACTTTCTGGCGTGTAATATAATCAAAAAAGACACCCAGAAAAACTGACGACAACTCAGCTTTCCGGATGTCTTTTTAATTTAAATAACCGTTAGTTGCTTCCGCTTTCCTTGGTGCTCTTGAGCAGTTTCGGAGCTACTTTCCCGATTATACGTTGAATAGGTCGAGGCAATTGCTGCAAATCAGCTACACTTAAAGTTCGGGTAATCATTAGCAGAAGCGGATATAATCCTCCCACTACCGCGGAAATAATGACAGCTTGTATAAAAGCATCCCCGCGAAGGCTTCCGAAAGGTACCACATACGAGCTGGTCAATCTATCCAGCAATACTCCTGCAATCACCATGACCACGGTTGTAATGCCCATCCCCAACCATCTGCGGCTGCCCAGAACCCGGAACGGCACCTCTTTGCGAAGCACCTGAAGATTCATAATCGTCATAAGGACGAAACATAAGCATGTAGCAGCAATGATTCCATAAATACCGAACCATGGAGCTAATACATAGCTGCCAACCAACTTCAGCACAATGCCAGCAGCTACACTCAGCATTAGGACACGCATTTTACCCATGCCCATTAGCACAGCGCCTGATGTCTGCATCACAATCTGGAAGATGGTGCTTACCGTCAGAAACACAATAATTGGAGCTGCATATGCATCAACAATAGCCGATCCTTTATCATTTCCGAAAATAAAGTCATTGATTGGACCTGCGGCCAAGCATATGATAAGCACCGCGGGCAGCCCTGTAAGAATAGATAACTGCAGCACCTTACCTGTCTGCTGAGACACCTGCTTCATGTCTTTCTGCGAATAGGCTGAGGAAATAATCGGCACCACGGACTGACTTAGCGCTACAGCCAATATTATCGGTATTCCGGCAAGTGACTGTGCCCGCCCAAGCAAAATTCCTAATATTTCCTTCGCCTGCACTTCTCCAACCTGATCCCTCAGCAGAAGGGTAACAATGGAGGAGTCGATTGTATAAATCAACGTTACCGTCAACGAAAAAATAACGATAGGAATCGATATCTTAAATAGCTGCGCATAGATTATCTTGAAAGACAGCGTGCTTCTTCGAACACCTTCTCGTGATGCTTCGTTCGGATCGGCCGACAGGCTTCCCTTGCTATCGGCCGAAGAAGGCAGTAGCCCTTCGGCACGATCGCTGCGGCGAAGCTTAATCGCATAATAAAGCATAACAGCAGCTGCAGCCACACTTCCGATGACGCCACCGAAGGAAGCGCCAGCAATGGCCCAGTCCATGCTGTGGGCCAACAATACATAGGCTAGTCCAACAGAAGTGACGACGCGGAAAAGCTGCTCAATGATCTGCGACAAGCCATTGGGCATCATCATGCGCCGACCCTGGAAGTAGCCGCGCATAATCGCAATCATTGGAAACAGCAGCAGAGCGGGAGCCAAAGCGCGTATCGGCAGCGATGCCTGCGGATTGATGATGCTGTTCGAGTAGTAAGGAGCAATGATGAATAGAAACAATGTCATTACCAAACCTGCAGCGGCGGCAAATAGTAGTGCCGCACGATAGATGCGGTTCGCTTCCGCATGAAGTCCAAGCGTCGTTCGCTCCGAGATCATTTTGCTAAGCGCGCTCGGAATACCCGCTGTCGCCACCACCAGCAGCATCGAATAAATATTAAATGCAGTCCCATAAGCTGCCATTCCTATATCGCCTAACAAAATAACGAGCGGAACCCGCTGCACTACACCCAATGCCCGTGCAACCAGAGCAGCCATTGCCAAAATAAATGTGCCTTTTACTAACGAATCCTTAGCCAAAACGTTTCCTTCTCCCTGCCGTGGTTAATTCAGAAAAAACCAAACAAAAAACAAAATGATCATCAGCGTCTGAAGCAGCAATTTTACGACCACACCTGAGAAAAAGCCGACTAATGCGCCTAAGCCTGCCCGCATAGCTTGTCTCCACTCCGTGCCTATAATGAGCTCACCAATCACTGCGCCGAGAAAAGGTCCAATCAACAATCCGGCAACCGGAATAACGAAGGGACCCAGAATCAGGCCGATTGTACTGCCGATAACTGAGGCTTTGGTGCCGCCGAACTTTTTTACCCCCATTGCACTTACCGCATAATCGGCGATCAGAAGGACGACTAAAATCGTTGTTTGTATCAACCAAAACCAAACTCCGAAGGGTTCGAACCCAATCATCCAGCCATAGACAAAATAGGCGGCATAAATGGCAACAGCCCCAGGAAGCACAGGATAGACAGCACCCACCATCCCGATTATAAACAGAACGATCACTATGATCCATGCAGCTATTATCATGGCTTTCCCACTTTCAAAATTAGTTTTGCTTTGCAAAACTGTTGCTTCCCAAGGATTAGCTTACGACAGCACGTATTGTTCGATAATTCGGGCTACTCCATGCTCTTCATTCGTCGCAGTAATTACATCGGCTAATTGCTTAATTTCATCCTGCGCATTGCCCATAGCAACACCAAGCCCTGCTTCACGAATCATGGATTCGTCATTCAAGCTGTCCCCCATAGCTATAACCTGGGACATCTCGATGCCCAGCAGCGTGCATACCTGCCGAATGCCGCTGGCTTTGTTGATGCCTTTGGGATTAAGCTCAATGTTGAGGGGATGCGAGTTCGTTATTTCCAAAGCGCCCAATGCTTCCAGCTTCGTACGAATCTCCTTCATCATCTCAGCATCCTCGTAATAATAGCCAAATTTCAGCCACTGCTTCGCATCGACCTGATCCGTCCATTTTTCCTTGTTAAAAATCTGATCGACAGCATAAGCCCAATACCAGGTATCATACTCCAAAGCTATAGTGTGCATTTGTTTGAGCAGACCCAGGTCAAGCAATGTACGATGATGAAGCACTCCAGGTGCCGCCCAAACCTCGCTTCCATTGACCGTAACAATCGGTGCCGCCAACTGCAGATCGTCCACATAAGCGACAACATTTTGAATACCTCTCCCTGTTGCGATCATTACCGTTACACCAGCTGCATTCGCGGCTTTAATCGCCGCTCTATTCTCTGCTGAAACAAGCTTGTCATCCGTCAGTAATGTACCGTCCATATCCAAAGCTATCAGCTTATAATTCCCCACGGGCTATCCTGTCCCCTTTTCTTAACAGAAGTTACAATGCAGTTGCAAAAGTCGGCCTCGGCAGCTCTTCCAAAAAAGTCGCATGCCACAGAGCAAACATGTAGATCGTCCACAACCGGCGTGCATAGTCGCCTTGGCCGTTTTGATGCAAGCTTACCATTCTGCGAACCGTATCCATATTGATATAATCTTCCACGCCGCTGGCTGCGATCTGCTCCATCATCACTGTGCCCTGATTGCCCTTAAGCCACTCCCGAAGCGGCACCGGAAAGCCAAGCTTAGGCCTGTTCAAAATGAAATCCGGAATGATACCTTCCATCGCTTTGCGGAAAATGTATTTGGTCGTTCCTTCGGCAATACGGTACCTGGTCGGGATTTTGCGGGCAATCTCAAATAATTCAACATCCAGGAAAGGGACGCGCAGCTCCAACGAATGAGCCATCGTCATCTTGTCCGCTTTCATCAAAATATCACCCGGCAGCCACAAATTCATATCGATATACTGCATCCTAGTGACGGGATCCTGATGACGCGTTTTATCGTAATACTGCTGAGCAATTTGCCATGGATTTCGATAATTGCGCAGCATTTCTTTGTCGATTCTGATGACTTCGGCCTTCATATCCTCGGTAAAAATTTTGGCATTACCGAGAAATCTCCGCTCCAGCGGCGTCGTACCGCGCAGTATGTAATTTCTGCCGTACAGCCCGCTCGGCAGCATACGCGCTGCTGCGTTCAGCAGCTGCTTCAGCGGCAGCGGCAGTCGATCGAGCGGCCGCAGTGACATCGGCTCGTTGTAGATGCGGTAGCCGCCGAACAGCTCGTCGGCCCCCTCGCCTGAGAGCGTGACCGTCACGTGCTCGCGTGCCAGCTGCGCCACGTGGTACAGCGCGATGGCCGAAGGATCGGCCACCGGCTCGTCCTGATGCCACACAGCTTTGGGCAGCGTGTCAAAAAAGTCATTCTGCGTAATGATCTTCGCATAATGCTCTGTATCCAGCGCTGCTGCGGTTTGGCTCGCAATCCCTGTCTCGTTGTTCGGCCCTTCGAAGCCAACCGAGAATGTACGAATGGGCTCAATGGACCTCATATGTGTGGCGATAGCTGTAGAATCGATGCCGCTGGATAGAAAACAGCCGCGTTCTACATCGCTCTGCATATGGTGAATAACGGAATCCTTCAAGCCTTCGCGGATTTGTTCCACATATTCTTCGAACGGACGCTCTTCCGTCTCAAACATTGGATCCCAATAACGGCGTATCGCCATATCTCCATCATAGTCAATCGTTATGTAATGACCTGGGGGCAGCTTATGTATGCCTCTAAACATGGTATCCGGTTCTGGAACGTACTGAAACGTCAAATAATTAAGCAGGCTTTCCGTATGAATCGAACGGTCCATGCCATCCGCGGCCAGCAAGCTCTTAATCTCCGAACCAAACAGAAAACGTCTGCTGTCCTTATAATAATAAAACGGTTTAATACCAAAATGGTCACGTGCCCCAAACAGCCGTTTCTTTCGGCGATCCCATATGACGAACCCGAACATTCCGCGAAGCCGATGCACACATTCTTCACCATACTCCTCGTAGAGGTGAACGATAACTTCTGTATCGCTATGCGTTTTGAATTGATGTCCCTTATCCTGCAACTCGTGGCGCAAATATTTATAATTATAAATTTCTCCATTAAAAACAATCCATACCGAATCATCTTCGTTTGAAAGCGGTTGATGCCCTTCTTTCAAATCGATGACAGACAGCCTGCGAAAGCCCAATCCTATACGATTTTCGCCCCAAAACCCAAAGTCATTCGGTCCGCGATGCACAATACAATCTGTCATTGCCTTGAGCATCGTCTGGGAGGGCTCCCTGTCATCAAAATACATTGCTCCGGTGATACCGCACATGTCTACTTTCCTCCTCAAGCGTCGTCCAAACAGCAAAATTAATATAATCGATATAATAGTATACCATATTCACAGCAACATCAGGAAATTAGACAAAAAGCTATATAGAGCAAGGTCATAAGCAACCGTTTATAAGATTGTGGAACTTTCCCCTTATCCAAATTCATCGCGCTCACTTCCTTTCTATGTTTTATATATATGCAATTTTCTTTCCTTTGTGCAACTTTTTGGAAACGTATTCTTGTTTGGACGCCATCACATTTCTGAACAATTCACTAAGAACACCTTCCGTTACCGGATGTTGTTCCTTTTATGTGCAAACCCATACGGTTCAAAGGCGATCTCTATCGCATACCCCCTCTTTACTTTTAACTTCCTTCTTTCTTGCTCTCGCCCGTATATGTCCCATCCACAGGTTTCCAAGTAGAACTGACTCTGTTGAGGCTGACTCCTTTACCTTGTAAAAGTGGACGCTCTGCACTAACTGTTTGTTTAATAACCTACGCGCTCAATCTTGGAAGCTAAGCCCAATAAAATCCAAGAAGAAATCATACGATAAGTAACCCTGCTTCCATCCAAGGATTTGGAGTCCATAGCGGAAGTACTTATTCCTTTATCGCCCGAAAAAAGCAAAAAACAGAGAGATACCGGAACAGATAGTTCCTTTATTTCTCTGTTTTCTGTGCATAATGCTCCTAATCACCCAATTAACGGAATTCCGACTTCCGCTATCGCTTAAAATTGAAGGCCGCATATTGAATAAAGGAACATCCTGTTCCGTTAAATCCTTAAATCCTTAAATCTTTAAATCCTTAATCCTTAATCCTTAATCCTTAATCCTTAATCCTTAATCCTTAAATCTTTAATCTTTAATCTTTAATCCTTAAATCTTTAATCTTTAATCCTAAATCCTAAATCCTTAAATCTTCAAATCCTTAAATCCTTAAATCCTTAAATCCCCAAACTTTAAATTCGAAATTCTTAACGGCCCCCAAAAGCTTCCCTGCTTATCCGTATAAAACCTTATAAAAAGCCCCTTCATGCAATTTGAAGTGCCCCTTAGAATTCATCAGAATAACCAGGAGGTTTTTCAATGTTTATTCTAAGGGGCACCTTCAAGTAAAGTGAGTGCTCACACTTAAATTCACTCGAACATACCGCTGCTTAAAGCTCATTTATTGCACGGAAGTCGTACCTTTGCCACCCTTCGGTACGCCGTCCAAACCATAATATTGATCATAAGCATCGAAGATCTTCCTTGCAATTGGAGCCGCGTTCCATGAGCCGAAGCCGCCCTCAGGCACAACAACTGCAATCGCCAGCTTTGGCTTATCCAATGGCGCATATGCGATAAATACCGCATTATCTATCATTTTACCGCCAACTGATTGCGTGGATGTTCCTGTTTTACGGGCAAAGCTGTATGGAAATCCTTCAAAGCCCTGTACCGTAACCTTCTCCATCCCTTTGATGACAGAATCCCAGTACTGTTTGGGGAAGGTCGTTTCATCCAGCACCTCACGCTCAATGGTTCTCACCGGATTGCCTTCATAGGTCTCAATTTTATCGACTAACAGAGGTTTCATTCTTTTACCCCGGTTAGCTAATGTAGCCGCATATTGGGCCATTTGCATCGTTGTATATTTCTCATTCTGTCCCCAAGAGGCATATACCATCCGAGATTGCAGCGTTTCCTTCGTATTGGTTATAAATTCGCTTAAGCCCGGATTCTCTCTTGGCAATCCGCTTCCTGTCAGGACGCCAAGACCGAATTTGTTCAAATACGACTCCCATAAAGCAGGCGCCTTATCGCCATTGCGCAAGTAAAGCGGGTTGCCGATCATCGCCGACATGAACGTGTTGGACGAATGCCAAATCGCATCCGCAGCATTGATAGGACCGTAGGCTTTCCGGTCGGAGTTGGTTAACTTCGCATTGTTATCTTTACCAAAGTTGAACACCCCTGTGTCATTATAAGGAGTGTTTACTCCGAATAAGCCTTCATTCAATCCAATAAGCACAGATAAAGGTTTAATTATGGAGCCTACATATACGATCGAAGTGGGATGATCCTTGAGCTCATCCGCCGGATAGTTGGGATACGCGGTCGTAATCGTCCCATTATTAATAAAAGGCTGTATCCGCTGATATTCTTCATTGTTGGAAAAGCCGGCACTCCACATGCCAGGATCATAATCCGGCATACTGGCCATCGAAATGACCCGGCCTGTATCCACTTCCATCGCCACCGCATAACCAGCTTTGGCATTAGGCGCATATCCGTATTGAGAAGCTCGGGCCGCCGGCGACTTGGCATAAACGAGCTGATCGAGGATGGCCTGCTCCGTTACCTGCTGCACATCCTTATTGATAGTCAAGAACAGGTTATTCCCTTTTTTCGGGGCTTCAACCTGAACCTTTCCGATGATTTTGGCCGAGGCATTAACAGGGTAAGTTTTCATCCCATTTTTACCGCGCAGCTCCTCTTGATACATCAGCTCAATACCGTCGTATCCAACATCCTCCGTATCGAGATAGCCTTGCGTATTTTGTTTATTTTTATAAAAATCAAGCCCGTTCTTCGGCTCCCTTGCTCTGGAAAACGGCCTCATATATCCGATAAGCTGCACACCTATAGTGCCTGGATCATAGGTCCGGATGCTCTCTTCCATAATTTCAAGCCATCTTAGTTCGTCACGGTGCTCAAGAATATAAGCAATTTCCTTTGGGGATAAACCCGATTTGATACGTCGCGGAACGAATGAATAGCTGGGAGGAGTGGTCGTATTTTTCTCCAGATCATAGCCGACATCCATCTCCTTGATAATACCGGCGGCGGTCATCGCATTTTTAGTAGGATTGCCGAATTCGTTGAAAATCTGCTCCAGCTTATGAGCCATCGCAATGACATCATCCTTTTTCTGATCCGATTCCATACGGAAATAAAGCGATTGGGCCGAGGAGGTATAAGCGATCGGATAGCCGTTCGAATCATAAATATTACCGCGGATAGGTGCGATTGGCGAATCTCGTACAGCAGTCTGCGCCTCCTCGGCAGCAAGCTGCTTTCCTTCGACAAACTGCAAAATCGCTAACCGTACAATAAGGACCGAGAACAACGTAAAAATACAAAAAAACAACAAATTAATACGAAAAGTAAAATGCCGCTGCTTGGTCTGCTCCTGCTTTTGCGGATCCTCCGACGACATCGTTTTTTTCAATTTCATTTCAGTTACAGCTCCTTTATCCTTACCAAAATCCAGTTGCAGCGATACAGACTAAACTTCCAGCAGTTCCCTAAGTGTGTGAATACCTTCGCCTGAATGGTAGTCGTAGCGTTTTATTTTGACCGCATCTATACCGGCTTGATTCGGTGCCCATATATCGTTTCTGTCATGATCTCCAATGTACAATACATCTTCTGCCGCCAAGCCCGACTGTTCCAGCGCCAGCTTAAAAATCGCAGGATCCGGCTTTTCTAAGCCTACAAGTGTCGATACAATAATTGGATCAAAGTAATGGGCAATCCCCTTTTGCTCTAGAATATGTGGCAAGGTGGGTGCAAAGTTGGAAATGATGCCTAGCTGCAATCCCGTAGCCTGAAGTTTAGGAATACACTCAGTCACATCATCAAAAAGCTGGTAAGCTTCCGGACCTGTGAATAGATCATACAGCCCATGACAGCATTGGTGAATACGCTCATCCGTCCAATTCTCTTCTTGAACTCCCAGCTTGTCCAGAATGTAATGATAGAGCTTCATCCAGAACGCGCGATCCGATTCCGGCGTACATACCTCGAAAGGGTCCAACTGCCTGCCATAATAAAATAAGCGGAATGCCTCGGTAAACAAGTCGCCAACCTGTTCTTCCGCACGGTGCAAGGAACGAGCCGCCAGAAATTGCTGCATAATGACTCTTGCTGCCGGAATGGTCATTAGTGTATCGCCAACATCAAAAAATATAGCTTTATATGAGTTCAATGGTTTACGTAAATTCATGAGCACTTACTCCTTTTAAGTTAGCTTGCTAACAGCTTCCACAGCAGCCTCCAATAGTTTACCATAATTCGCATTGAAGTGGAAAACCGGACATTCTTCCACAATATGTGGTAAGAATGCCCGGCCAAATACTTGATTATCGGATTATGCCTCACGGATATGCGTATCATTAAAGTTCGGAGGGTTGAACCAATTACCGCCACTGGCGACCCAGGTTGAATCCAATGGAACCCATTTCTGCTTATCGGATATATAGACCTCGTTCCAAGCATGCGGACCATAGCTCCCTTTTCCATCATAGCCGAGACCCGTGACAACCTTCACCTCAAGCCCTATGGAGCGGGCCATAACCGCATATAGTCTGGAGTAGTCAATACAAACGCCTTGCTTGGTTGCGAACGTTTCTTCCGGGGTTTGTTCTTTCCAAATCCGCTTTTGTTCATACAAATTCACTTTATCCCAATCATACTTTACCCGGCTGCCTACCCAGCTGTACAACAGCTTGGCTTTCTCCTCGTCAGATTTGCCTTTAGCCGATACTTCCTTGGCCGCTTGGGCAATATCCTTCGGTATATTAGCATCGAGCACCTCGTATTTCCGCTGCAAAATGTTAGTGAATTCCTGCTCGACTGCTCTGGTAAATACAGGAAGTTGATTGGCAATAAAGTCGCCAGTCACCGGTTTAATAACTTCATTTGCACCTTTCTGGTATAAACCAGAGGCTTGAATGTAGGTCGCTGCGGGCGTCTGTGGAAACAAGCTGGCAAAAATGAATAATGCCGCAATAATGAGCAAGGATCGGCCGGCACCGGTGACAGCTCCTATGAATCCCCCCACCAAGCTGCTGATTAGTGTTGGTTGCCCCTTACTGCTACGCCCTTCCTGATGAATCGATTCCTTCGCCCATCTATCAACAAGCGGATCAATAAGACGGTATAGAAGCTGCTTCGATACACTGTAGCCAATTACAAATAAAATTCCAAAGCGCAGCAGCGAGAAATCGCGAATCCCTGTCAAACCTGTATAATACAACTGTTCAAAAAAACCAAGTTCATGTGAAGGGATCATGATATCAAGCGATGTCAGCCAGCTTTGAACCTGTGGGGACAGCCATTCAACCAGCTTCCAGGCAATGATAAGCCCAAGCAGTGTGGCAATTCCTTCCGACACCATCAACATCAAATGCCTTGCCGAGGTTGAAGCGCCGCGAAGCATCCCTTGAATGACAGATAAGAGCACTGTGCCGGCCAGTAATACCGTTATCCAATTTGCTGCGCTTAGCGCGTTCCATGCTTCAGTCATACGCTACACCTCACTTCGATCATCCGGTTAATGATCTACAGCTTCGTATTTTTCTTCGCTTGCTCGATCAGAGCATTCACAGCCTCGTCCATCTTCATCGTAAAAGTCTGGTTCATAAACGTTACTTTTACCTCGTTAGAGGAGGGATTTCCGTCCAACTTCAAGCTTTTGGTAGTAACGGTAAATGTACCATCGGAATTCTGCTTATACTGAGCTTCCTTCATTTCATTGGAGAAAGCCTTAACCGCTTGATTCTTGGCCTCTGTCGATACGGCTGCACCAATATCCAACAGCTGATCCTTATAGCTGGCACCGTAGAAGAACAAGCCGGCCAGCACTGCCAACACGATAACCCATTTTACAACTGTTTTTAATATGCGCACTACAAGGAACAACACTACGATCGCACCAACAATAATAAACCAACGCTCCTGCAAAAAAGACATTAAGAAATCCAATTTCATCTCTCCCTACATTCATCAAAATTGATAACCCTGTAACCTTATTACTCTCGATCTGCATCCCGCTTCTTCTTAAGCTCCGCAAGCCTTTGCTGTATCTCATCGGATCGGTCGAATTTCTTGGTTTTGAGATACGTGGAACGTAAACGAAGTACCGCAAGAATCAGAATAACTGCCAAAATAATAATATATGGACTCACTAATGCGTCCGCCTTCCCCCAGTATAGTTCGTATAATTGCAAGTTAATTATAAAGGGCTGCTCTATTCCTCAAGGACGAGCACGTTGATCAAGGTTGAGTGAAACTATGTACAAACTCATACCTTCAGTTCAACTTATTCAATCTGTTGTAAGCAAGTACGCTGTTCTCAATAAGAGGTTGCAAAAATAATGGTACTAACCTACCAGCTTGTCACGTAAAAGTAATCATAGACGGATAGGAGTCAGACAAAGATCAGAAGTTGAGGTGATGACGTTGAAAACCGCAATTTGGCTTTACTTGTTTATGTTTGTGGCCTTTTTCGACTTGCACGCACAGTACCCTATTTTATCCCCGTTTGCTATATCATTAGGTGCAGCTCCATCGTTTATCGGATTGATCCTGGGTGTGTATTCGATCACTCACCTGCCTGGAAACCTGTTGGCAGGCTATGGTGTCGATCGTTATGGCAGTAAACGATTTATTGTATTCAGCTTGATTGTAGCAGGAATCGTACTGCTCATACAATCCAAAGTTACCGACCCATGGGACTTGCTCATTGTCCGTTCCATAAGTGGATTTGTGCTTGCCTTCCTTTCTCCGGCTTGTCTATCCCTACTCGCTAGATTAGCAAAAGACAGTGTTCAACAAAGCAAGCTGATGGCCGGTAACGGGTTCGTGCATACTATGGCGTCCGTATTAAGCCCGGCGGCTGGCGCCTTCCTCGTTGCAAAGCTCGGGTTTGCCCAATCCTTCACCATGCTCGGATGGCTGCTTATTATTACAGGTGTGCTCGCTATATTCGGCGTTAAAGAACGTCAGTATACGCAGAGCGCTGTAGAGCTATTTCCACAGGCACATGGACATGGACATGGCGCTCACGCGCTTCCAGCAGGCATAGAGGAAGCGACCGCGAGAACAGGAACTATTCCCTGGTTGTTCTTCGGCGTTCCGTTAGCCATTTCCTGCTCTCAAGGGATATTGTTCTTTGAGCTGCCTCTTATGAAAGAAACAAACGGCTCCATCCTAACCTCCGGAATTCTCTTTTCATTGGTTAGTTTAGGCGCCCTGGTCACGCTGAGCATGGTTTTCTTGAACCGAATCTCGCCTTTACTTCGCACCTCTTTCGGCAGCTTGGCACTCGCATTCATCTTCTTCGGTTTATCGATTGGTTGGCCGCTGCCGATCCATGTCTCCTTGTTCATGATTGGAATGGCAAAAGGTGTTATTTATCCAGCCATTGCCTCTTTGTTAGCCAGTTTGACAAGCGCGAACCGTTATGGACGTATTTTTTCATTCCTATCCATCTCTTTTTCCATCGGAGCCTTTATAGGTCCCATTGTTGCCGGTCATATGCGGAGTCATACATCACCTTATTTTATCGCCTTTATCTGTTTAATGACAGCCCTCACCCTGCTCCCGCTGCGTGGTTTCAAAACCGTTCAGACCTGAAGGACTTGGCTTCCACAGTACGCCCCAATCCGTTTAAATTGTATAAGTTTACCTTATTAAAAAACTGTTGAGAGTACTCACTAGCTGGCCGTTCGGCACTTTTGCCGGACGGTTTTTCTTTTTGTGATTCACTAATATAAACCCTGGGTAAATAAAAATAGGGTCGTACTCACTTTTCACATTTCTGCCATTTTTCCTACTAAAAATGATTTTTATAGGAGAGACGGACTTAAATCTGGGAACTGCGTTCGAAGGTTTTTGGTGTTCTGTTTTTTTATTCAAAGGAGGTGAAAAGCATTTTGAGTCAAGAGCCATTTCAAGAATCGAAGAATTTATTAGAGACAGAAAGGAGTGAAACCGTAATGAAATCAACGATATTCAAAAAAACGGCGCAAGTAACCGTCATGATGCTTATCATTTCAGCATTACTGCCCGTACTAGCGTTCGCAGCAACAGGCTTCAGTAATTTGGTTTATAAAAATAATACCGTTACAGGTAACGTTTATACGGATACTCCTTACAGTGTGAGCACACAAGTTTATATGTATGATCCAAACGGCAATCTGGTGGGAACTACTACAACAAGTGCTACATACAGCGTATACGAGGGTGTATACACTTATTCTTTCACAGGTAGCCCAACCGTAACTACTCAAACTTACCTCGATCTTAAGGAAGTTTCGAGCAGCGTTACTTCCAGAGTTTATGACAGCACAACTAGCGGCGGCAACAACAGCAATGGCGGCGGCGGTGGTGGCGGTGGTGGCGGTATTTCCGGCGGAGCTACAATTACTGTAAATTCCGATGGATCTATTGACGCATACACACTGCAAAATTCACTTAGTCAATACGATGTCGTTGAGCTTAAGCTGAACGGTGATGTCGCATTAATTCCAGCCAAGTCGTTGGTAAACTATGTAAGCGACAAGAACAAAATGCTGAAAATTTCTAACGAAAAAGGAACTTATACTCTTCCTCTATATGTATTGCAGTTAGAAAATCTTGCCAGCAAACTGTCCACAACCGTTGATGACTTGAAAATCAAGGTTGGAATCGCAGCTGCGGACGAAACAGCAACTAGCGAAATTGCAACTTCTGCTACTACCTTAGGAGCAACTGTGATCAGCAGTGCCGTTGACTTTACGCTTGCAGCAGTTGCAGCAGACGGTACGACACAGAATATTAATCTGGGCAGCAACTACATCAGCCGGACGATTCCATTATCCAAAGAAGTGGATCCATCCCGTACAACAGCTGTTGTTTTCGACACAACCACGAAGAAGCTAAGCTTCGTACCTTCTTTGTTCACAACAACTGACGGTATCAATGAAGCTGTTATCAAACGCAATAATAACAGCATCTACACCGTTGTTGAACTGAACAAAAGCTTCGGTGACAGTAAAGGCCATTGGGCACAAGGTTACATCGAGCTGCTGGCTAACAAGCTGGTTATCGATGGTGTAACCGATGATACGTTCCAGCCTGAACGCGATATTACCCGTGCTGAATTCGCAGCTTTGGTCGTTCGTGCTTTAGGATTGGATCAATCCGTTGGAAGCAGCTCATTTGGTGATGTAACTTCCAGTGATTGGTTCTCCGGTGTAGTCGGCGCTGCAGTCAATGCCAAAATCATTGACGGCTATGAAGACAACACTTTCCGTCCGAATCAAGCGATCAAACGTGAAGAGCTTGCAGCAATGGTCGTTCGTGCATTGAGCTATGCAGGCGCTAAGCCGGAAGTATCCTCTTCCCAGCAATCGGAGTTGTTAGCGAAGTTTACAGACGCTAATCAAATCGTATGGGCTCAGAACGAGCTGGCTGTAGCTATCGAAGCAGGAATTGTAGACGGAATTACAGACTCCACAATTTCTCCAAACACTCAAGCGACTCGCGCTCAATCAGCTACAATGCTGAAACGCTTGTTGACTAAAGCACAATTCATCAACAATTAAGATTAACTCTAAAAAGCTACACTCTCCAAAAAACGGGCTGACTATTGTCAGTCCGTTTTTTTAATTGAAGCCAGCTTCTATTTGACACATAACTCATGTTACTGTTTAACGGCCATTTTTATATAAAGGATAATCAACCTCAGTTGGAATCTCGATCAGAATCATTCTTAACCCCTCTGCAGCTGCTGTCAGGACCACATCCTCTGCTTGCTCGCCTTCCGCTTCGATGACTGTAAAATCTTTATGATTGAACGGATGTAAAGGATGCTTGTCTGCCTCTATAGCTAATGTCCAGCTTCCGTGACCACGAATGGCCAATGCCGCCAAAGAACGCCCTGCCTCAAGCTTGAGATTGTACGATATTCCCCCTGCGAGCTCCACATCCCACATTTGAACATCAGCAACCAATTCAACAGGAGAACCTTCCCCTATTACTGTTTTCACAGTGAGTCCAGCCGATTCGAATGCAGGGAACGCTTCATGATCATATTGGTTATAAGTAGGCTTGCGCTGCAGCGCTTCACGGAGATGCGGCTCAAACCATATTTGAAATCCTTCGGAATCCGGTCCAATAAACTTTTCGCTATGAGATACGCCTGAGCCTGTCTGCATCACTTGAAGCCCGCCTGCCGTTACTATGCTTCGGGTACCTAACGTATCCGAATGCTCAGCCTGGGCATTGACCATGTACGTTATAATCTCAAACGCTTGATGGGGGTGCATAGGGATATGGCCTTCCTCCTTCGCATGCGCCCAAGCCCAATAAAATAAAGGGCCAATCCCTTTTACAGCTGAACCTTCTCTTGGGAATCCGATTGGTTTCAGCTCTGTTATTTTGCCCCCGTCAAAATTGCCTACTGCTTGCTTTTCCGGTGGGTATATAGTAATTGTCATAACCTTTGCCTCCTTCGAATTATTTCTTAACATTATCAATTATTAACTTACTAATAATAAGTTTCTATAATAAGATTAATTTATTTGGCTAGCTTCGTCAAGCAGATTTTAAGTTTTATCCACAATTCGACATTTCCTGGGAAATATGACCCTTCATATTGCATCACAGCTTGGAACGAACAGCAAAACTGGATATACTACAAAAAGATACTGTTAAACAAAGAGGTGGTGTTTCCTGTGCCGGTTATTATTGTTGAAGGAAAAAACGACAAAAGCAGGCTTCGCCGCCTGTTAAGCAACGATGTCGATATATTATGCACCTACGGATCTTTGAATACGGAGAAGTTGGAGGCATTGAAGAAAAAGGCTGACCACAATGATGTGTATTTATTTACCGATAATGACTCCTCCGGGAAAAAAATCCGCGGCATTTTACGGGATACGTTTCCCGAAGCTGAGCAAATCTATACAAGAAAGGGCTACGCCGGGGTAGAGGGAACACCCGCTGAATATTTAATCCAACAATTAGAAAAAGCCGGTCTGGAAGAGTTTATCCTATACCCTCCACCAGATCCGACTCTTAGCCCGTAAATCAGCTTTTCCTTCTCAAGCTATTGTTTATGTTTTATTCCTTTGTCAGTTGAATCATGTCCTGGGCGATTTTTTCCACATCCAAATTCGGATCACTGCCAACATAGTACGTGCGAAGATCGCCTTTTTTGTCTACCAGCAAAATAACATTGTTATGTGTGAACGTACCGCCTTGCTTATCCTTCATGACCGTAACTCCGAATTTTTCTGCAAGCTGCATGGATTCGGCTTCTCCCCCGCGCAGGAAGTACCAGCCCTTGGGATCCGCATGAAAGCGCCCTGCGAACTCTTTAAGCTGCTCTGTTGTATCCTTCGTCGGGTCAAAAGTAATGGAGACAATAGCCGTTTTATCACCGAAGACGCCTTTTTTCACAAGTGAATCCTGTATTTTCGAAATCGTGTAGGTGGTTGGAGAGCATACATCAGGACAAGTAGAATAAAAGAAATAGACCAGCTTAGCTTTACCCGACAAATCCGCAAGCCCAACCTTCTTCCCATCAATATTCTCAAGCTTGAAATCCGGCGCCGGCTTGATAACCCCAATCTTAGTATCTTTACCTTTAAGCATCATATATCCGAAAACGCCAATCATAGCAAGCAGCAGCACAATGACAACAATTTTAAACCAATTACTTTGAGCATTTGTATTCATAAAGCTTTCTCCATCCTTTATCTAAAAAAAATAGCCCATGCTTCCATGGGACTTAGGTGATTAACTTTCTTACAGCCGCAAATTAATGATTCGTCGAAACGGTAGTAATAACCATTATGATAAACATCAGCGTTAAGTAGTTAATGGAATAAATGAACATCTTTTTGGCCCAAAGCTCTTCATCTTGCGCTTTGAAGCCTTTAATACAGAGAAACGCCCAGTAAAGCCCCATAATTGTCGCCGCATAAAAATAGAACACATTGACATAACCATAAACATAAAGCAGAAGTGATAATGGAACCAGTAAGACGATATAGCGAATCATACTGATCTTTGTAACATACGTCCCTCTCACAACAGGAAGCAGCGGAAAGCCGGCTGCCCGGTACTCTTCCATACGGCGAATGCCGAGTGCCCAGAAATGCGGCGGCTGCCATAGAAATAAAATCCCGAATAAAATGATCGCACCTGCATCAATCTCAGGACGAACTGCGCAATAACCGATTACAGGAGGTATAGCGCCGGAAAAGCTTCCTACAAATGTGCTCCATACAGAGGTGCGTTTGAACCAGGCTGTATAAATCCAAACATAGACAAAAAGCCCGATCAAACCAAGCAGAGCTGTCATCGAATTGACCAGCAGCCCAAGACCACTGACACCTATGACGCCGAGAATAATTCCATAAATCATTACCGTCTGCGCAGAAAGCTTGCCGCTCGGAAGCGCCCGCTGCTGGGTACGCGCCATCTTCGTATCCATATCGCGGTCCAAATAATTGTTCAGCACGCAGCCTGATGCCATTACTAACGCCGTCCCAATCATCGTGTACAGCATTTGCAGCCAATTTATTTGCCAGCCTGATGCCACCCAGAAGCCGCCGAATGCAGTAATGGAATTGGAAAAAATAATACCCGGCTTGGCTAATTGTACAAAATCTCTCCAAGTGACGGGTCCGTGATCAACCGTTTCAGACGCAGCTTCATCCGCTGAATTTACTGTGTTGTTGAGGTCTAGCCTCATTTGTTCTTCCACTTTATTTGAACCTCCTAAGAGTTTTGCTCTAGCAAAACTATCTTCGTAAGCAAAAGCTTAAGTATTCCTTTTGGCAAAACTTAACCTGTAAATATAATTCCTTTTATACCCTCTCTTATAATAACAACCACGAACCTGTTTGACAATGAACCGGGAGACGAGTTCAAAATATTGTCGAATCTTTTGCCCTGTCGGACTTAATATGATCATATTTTAAAACCAAACAGCCG
This sequence comes from Paenibacillus sp. GCM10027630, assembly GCF_042676305.1. Classification (NCBI taxonomy): domain Bacteria; kingdom Bacillati; phylum Bacillota; class Bacilli; order Caryophanales; family Paenibacillaceae; genus Paenibacillus; species Paenibacillus sp. GCM10027630. The sequence continues at coordinate 18,199 of NZ_JBHTGY010000032.1, forward strand.
ATATTTCTTATTATCAGTTAAAAGTTAACATTTCAGTCGTATTCATTCACTGCATTTTCCAAAGAGTAAGATTCGACCAACTTCTATTCTCATCAGCCAACCCCTTCATCCTTTTGCTTCATTAATATACATTAATAACAACAGAAAAAAAATCCGCTGTGAGGAACGACGGATTTGTTATATGCAATGAAATTCTGTGCAATGAAATATGATGTACTGGTGATGTATTTACTTGCGTACATACAGCTTAGGCTTAGCAAATAGATGCTGCCGGGTAAATTGCCACGCTCCATCAAGCAAACTTTGGATTTGATATACTTTGTGACCCATTACAGATAATACCAGTCCGTATTTGTAGGTTCTGCTAACGCCGTAATAAAGTGGAATCGCTGGTTCTACAGCCCCATCTTGCGTTGTGATTGCTGTATGCTGCTGCTCTAAATAATCTCTTAGCGATTCTATAAATGCGGCGTCCACCCGGTCACTGAAAATACAGAGTGATCCAGTATGGGTATAGCCAGACCAGCTTCCCAGTGAATGAAGCTTCTGTTCAGCAGGGCATACACGCTGTTTGGCACAATAAATCATTTCGCCGTCATAATGAACCGTTAGCTGATTTTCATACTTTTCGTAGTGAAATAGCTCGCCTCTATGCGTTCTCCCCGGACAAACCGTGTCCGAATAAATCAGAACGGAGCCAGGCTCCATATGAACCTCTGTGCTTGCGTACAGAATGGAATCCTTATATAGCATTAACGGCTCAGGCATATACTCCACATAGCTGCCGCTATGAAGAATAAGCTTCTGCTGCTGCCTGCTCGGCTTAGCTGTTGAGGCATCCATTCCCTCTCCGCGGGCGGGATGTACTTTTGTATAGGATTGATTGGTAATATATACATTTGTATTTTCACCGAATCTCCAGTCCAGCACATATTCGTCTCCCCCCATAATACCTGGAGAGGCGTCCATGATATAAACTCCAAGCTGGCCATGATCGAATGGGAATGCTTTGGCGATTTTGAGCGGATATGCATGGTACCTATCGCTTAGCCGTGTCTGCCCTCCCGCCTCCGTAAAGGAGGCGGAAATGCATCCGGTCACTTTAGGCATGATCAAATTCCCGTTCTACCCATTCGACAATATCATCTAGACCTTGGCCGTTAAACAGATTAGAGAAAATAAATGGTCGCTCGCCGCGCATTTTCCGGGTATCTTCTTCCATTACTATTAAACTGGCGCCTACGTGAGGGGCCAAGTCAATTTTATTAATCACTAACATATCGGATCTTATAATGCCAGGACCTCCTTTACGGGGGATCTTCTCACCCTGGGCCACATCAATAATATAGATGAAGCGATCTACCAATTCCGGACTAAAGGCAGCTGCCAGATTGTCACCGCCGCTTTCAATAAAAATAATGTCCAGATGGTCAAAGCGGCTTTCCAGCTCCTCAATTGCTTCAAAATTCATTGAAGCATCTTCCCTGATAGCCGTATGAGGGCAGCCTCCTGTTTCAACACCAATAATTCGGTCTGCGGATAATGCTTCGGAACGAATAAGGATATTGGCATCTTCCTTGGTATAGATATCGTTGGTTATAACGGCGATGCTATATTTATCATTCAATCTGCGGGCAAGCCGCTCCACTAATGCGGTTTTGCCAGAGCCTACAGGGCCTCCAATCCCAATTCGCATCGGGCGTTCCTGATGATGCTTCTCCGGTGTTTCCCATTGATGGTGATGATGCGTTCCTCCTTGACACATAGAAATGCGCCTCCTTAATTATTATTGGTTCAGGACATAAACAAGCGTGAATAGAGTGCTTCATGACGCATCATGGCAATGTCCGTCTGAGGAGTATTACCGAAGCCATCCTCTAGCGGGTCCAAATGCTGCGCGCCCTGCCAGGCTTGCGCAATTACAGGTGTAAGCTCTGCAAGCAGACGCTGTCCTTCCGTTTGACCGATGGACATCAGCCTCAGGCCGCTGTTAATACAGGTCATCGTGCAAGCGTATAAATAGCCTTCCGCTGCCATAGCAAGCGGCACTTGTATTTGATAACTGATCCAGCCATGAATCAGAGGATGGGTGCCGTGACAACGGCGCTGCTGAAGCGCAGCCTGCAGCGGCTCCCATGTCATATGCGGGTAGATGGATCTTGCCAGCTGGAACAGCCGCCGCCCCATCTTGACTACCCCTTCCCTCGTCTCCGCAGCCGCTCGCTGCACATGCTGGGTTTGATCCACAAGCCAAAGCGAATCCCACTGCTGCTCAGGTGCGTAAAGATAAACTGCTTTTACCGCGAGGGCATCTATCGGCGCCCAGCTTTGAAACAGCATAGTTTCAATATATTCCCTCAAATGCTCAGACCGCTGCACATGTCCAGACTGAACCAACGTTTCCAGCCCAAAGGAGTGGGAGAACCCTCCGATTGGCAGCGCAGAATCGAGCAGTTGAACGTAGGAGAGCCACAAGTGTGCGGATTGTTGCTGCATGGTTGGTTCCCCTCCTATTGCATTCCTTCAATATATAGTAGGAATGCGTTAAAACAAGAAGTATCGCTGAGCCATCGGCAATTGCTGTGCCGGCTCACAAGTGATAGCCGCTCCATCGACCTTTACCTCATACGTCTCAGGATTCACCTCTATACGAGGAGTTTCCCCATTATGGATCATATCCTTCTTGGTTATGCTTCGGCAGTTTTTAATCGGCTCTATCCGTTTTTGCAGCCCTAGCTCAGTGTGTACACCTGAATCGAAAGCAGCCTGCGAAACGAATGTAATGCAATGATTCAGCGCCTTACCGAAGGAGCCGAACATAGGCCTTCCGAATACCGGCTGCGGCGTTGGTATGGAAGCGTTCGGATCGCCCATTTGCGCATAAGCGATCACTCCTCCCTTAAGCACCATTTCCGGCTTGACTCCAAAAAACATCGGGCTCCACAGCACCAGGTCCGCCAGCTTCCCCACCTCTACAGATCCTACAAGATGGGAGACGCCATGAGTAATCGCCGGGTTTATCGTATATTTCGCAATGTAGCGCTTAATCCGAAAGTTGTCGGCATCGCTGGATAAAACGTCGTTACCTTTATCAGGCGCCGGCAAGTAACCGCGCTGCTTTTTCATTTTATCCGCCGTCTGCCAAGTTCGGATAATCACTTCCCCCACTCGCCCCATGGCTTGCGAATCCGAGCTAAGCATACTGAACACGCCAAGGTCGTGTAGGATATCCTCTGCAGCGATAGTCTCAGGCCGTATCCGTGAGTCCGCAAAAGCGACATCCTCCGGAATTCGACTGTCGAGATGATGGCAAACCATCAGCATGTCGAGATGCTCTTCAATCGTATTTACGGTATAAGGACGCGTCGGATTAGTGGATGATGGAAGCACATTAAGCTCAGCAGCAATCTTGATAATATCCGGCGCATGGCCTCCTCCTGCTCCCTCTGTATGATAAGTATGGATGGTTCGGCCGCCAATGGCCGCTATCGTATCCTCGACAAAGCCGGATTCATTCAACGTATCCGAATGAATAGCAACCTGCACGTCATATTCGTCAGCCACCCGCAGACATGTATCGATCGCCGCAGGCGTTGTCCCCCAATCCTCATGCAGCTTCAAGCCTATAGCACCCGCTTCCACCTGCTCGATGAGCGGCTCCGTGAATGACGCATTGCCCTTGCCCGTGAATCCGAGGTTCATCGGAAACGCTTCAGCCGCTTCAAGCATACGGTACATATGCCACTTACCTGGCGTGCAGGTTGTCGCGCTCGTACCCGCGGCGGGCCCTGTTCCGCCTCCGATCATTGTAGTGACGCCGGATGCAAGCGCCGTCTCAATCTGCTGAGGGCATATATAATGAATATGGGTATCAATACCGCCAGCAGTAATAATACGTCCCTCGCCAGCAATAACCTCAGTTCCGGCGCCAGCAATCATATTCGACTGCACCCCATCCATCAAATCCGGATTGCCAGCCTTGCCTATGCCTACTATAACTCCATCCTTAATCCCTATATCAGCCTTAACAATACCCCAGTGATCAATAATCACAGCATTGGTTATCAAAGTATCAAGAACCCCTTGATCCCGGGTATGGCGGCTTGACTGTCCCATTCCGTCACGGATAACCTTACCTCCGCCGAACTTGCATTCCTCGCCATAAACGGTGAAATCATGCTCAATTTCAGCCCATAATTCGGTATCAGCAAGACGAACAGCATCTCCGACAGTAGGTCCGAACATCTGAGCATACGCTTTACGATTCATTATTGCCATCTTCTGAAGCACCCTCCTTAGAGTTTTTCGAAGAAAAGCTTGAATCGTAAGCATGCTCTAAGCTTTTCGCAGAAGAAGCGGCTTCGTAATCTGAGCCTTGCTTCGTATGCAGAAGCTCCCATGCATCCAAGCGGATCTTCACTTCCTCAGGCATATGGCCATACTTCGCTTCTCCTTGTGACAGGTTGTTTAAACCATAAGAAAGTTTGGCACCGCCAAGCTCTACCAGCTGAACAGGCTTTTCCTCCCCCGGTTCAAATCTCACAGCCGTGCCCGAAGCAATATTGAGACGCATGCCGAATGCTTCTGCCCTGTTAAACTTCAAAGCTCTGTTCACTTCAAAAAAATGAAAATGGGAGCCAACCTGAATCGGCCGGTCGCCGCTGTTGACTACTAACATTGGCAATGTTTGTTTCCCCTTATTTAATTCAATCTCTCCAGCTTTAATTCGATACTCGCCCGGAATCATCGTTAAGGCTCCTTTCCATTAAAGACAATTAAACACCTATAGGGTGATGCACAGTGACCAGCTTGGTTCCGTCAGGAAAGGTCGCCTCAACCTGTACCTCATGAATCATCTCAGGTATGCCTTCCATCACTTGCTCTGCTTTTAATATAGTTGTTCCGAATTGCATCAGCTCGGCTACCGTTAAACCATCCCTTGCCCCTTCCATAATCTCAGAAGTAATTAAAGCAATGCTTTCGGGATAATTTAATTTCACACCGCGCTGCAGACGTCTTCGAGCCAAATCCGCAGCTACTGTAATTAACAGCTTCTCTTTTTCACGTTCTGTTAAATGCATTTGATTAAAACCTCCCAATCCCAATTATTCATTTGTAAGAAAACCTAACATATAAACACGAATAATTAGTTGCTAACACATCCATTATATTCGCTTTTTCAAAAATTGTAAATTACTTATGTCAGATATATGTAGGTATTTTGAATCATATTTTCCGTTTTTGGACATACTTAATTCAAAAACATTATATTGTAATAATTATTTTGAATAATAATTCCACATTTTCAATTACAAGAGAAAATTGTGTTATGTATATTGACATTGATGTAACGCTAAATTATGATATCTCATGTAAGCAAACCTACCTTTTGAGCTTAACGCCATAAAATATAAATCGGATTTGTTTTTCCGAGATTCACCACGACAATAAGCTGCTTAAACAAATGAGTAACTGGCCGGCACTAATAGACATCAAACTGCAGAGTCCGGTACAGCTGCTTACAAGCTGCACAACAATTTTTTAAGGAGTGGATGAGATGTTGGCAAAAAGAAAAGGGATCAAAGTATTAATGGCGGTCTGCATGTCTCTGACAGCACTTCTTGCAGGCTGTGCAACTCAGACAACGCCGGCTGCAACACCAGCTGCTCCGGCAGCAGCAACCAAAACCGATGCGAAGCCGGAAGCGGGCAAGGATGAAGCTATTCCAGTCGGAATTCTGCATTCATTGACCGGCACCATGTCCATCAGTGAGGTTTCTGTAAAAGATGCCGAGATGATGGCTATTGATGAAATTAACAAAGCAGGGGGCGTACTTGGCAAGCAGTTGAAACCCATTGTTGAAGATGGGGCATCTGATTGGCCAACTTTCGCAGAAAAAACGAAGAAACTGCTGCAAAAAGACAAAACGGCCGTTATCTTCGGCGGATGGACTTCTTCAAGCCGCAAAGCAGTGCTTCCGGTTGTAGAGCAAAACAAAGGACTCTTTTTCTATCCCGTGCAATATGAAGGTCTTGAATCATCCCCATACATCTTCTACACAGGCGCAACAACCAATCAACAAATCGTACCTGCGGTAACCTGGCTGCTGCAAAACAAAGGAAAGAAATTTTTCCTGCTGGGCTCTGATTATGTTTTCCCAAGAACCGCCAATAAAATCATTAAAGAGCAGCTGAAAGCTGAAGGCGGACAATTAATTGCAGAAGAATACACCCCGCTCGGGCATACCGACTACAACACAATCATAAGCAAAATCAAAAAAGATAAGCCGGATGTCATTTTCAACACTTTAAATGGTGACAGTAACGTTGCTTTCTTCAAGCAGTTGAAGGATGCAGGTATAAGCGCAAAAGATTTGACCACACTTTCCGTAAGTATTGCAGAAGAAGAAATTCGCGGTATCGGCGCTTCCGTCCTGGAAGGACATTATGCCGCATGGAACTACTACCAAACTACAGATACTCCTGAGAACAAAAAGTTCGTTGAAGCCTACAAGGCCAAATACGGTAAAGACCGCGTGACCGATGATCCAATCGAAGCAGGTTACTTTGGTGTATATCTATGGGCCGAAGCCGTGAAAAAAGCAGGCTCCTTCGATGTAGAAAAAGTGAAAGAGGCCGCAAAAGGACTAGAATATAACGCTCCAGGCGGTAAAGTCATGATCGATGGAGAAAATCAGCACGTTTATAAAACGGTTCGTATAGGTCAAGTGCAGGCCGACGGCCAATTCAAAGAAGTGTGGAATTCCGGCAAACCAGTGAAGCCAGATCCTTTCCTCAAAACGTACCCATGGGGCGCCGAGGTTACCAAGAAATAAACGTAGCTTCGCTGCCGCAATAGCGCAAACAAACTTTCGGGGCTGCTCCAATGCGGGCAGTCCCGCCTTTTCATAAAGGGCTTTGAGAAAGAAGCTATTCAAATCAAGGAGGTTGATGCCAATGGGCTTGCTGCTGCTTCAATTATTTAACGGCGTATCGCTTAGCTCCATCCTGCTTCTGATCGCCTTAGGGCTCGCCATCACGTTCGGTTTGATGAATGTGATCAACATGGCGCATGGTGAATTTATTATGATAGGCGCTTATATGGCTTATACGATCCAGCAATTATTTCAAAAGTTTTTGCCAGCGTCCGCTTTTGGCTGGTATTTTATTCTTTCTCTAGGCGTTGCATTCGCCATGGCATTCGCCATTGGCTGGCTGCTTGAGGCAACGCTGATCCGCTTCCTTTATGGCAGGCCGCTCGACAGCTTGCTCGCAACCTGGGGTGTGAGCCTTGTGCTGCAGCAGCTGGCACGGCAAATTTTCGGAGCGCCTAACGTGGCGGTCAAAGCACCGGAATGGCTGGAAGGAGGCCTTGCGCTTAGCGCCGATCTGATGCTGCCTTACAAGCGGCTGTTCATCATCGGGCTGGTGATCGTGTGCATCACGATCATTTACCTGTACCAATATCACAGCCGTGGCGGGCGCAACATGCAGGCGGTTATGCAAAACCGCGGCATGGCTTCATGCCTCGGCATTTCCACGCGGCGCATCGATTCGCAAGCATTCGCCTTCGGCTCGGGCATGGCTGGCATCGCCGGCTGCGCGCTGACCCTAGTCGGTCCGATCGGACCGTCGATCGGAACCTACTACATTGTCGATGCGTTCATGGTCGTTGTACTTGGCGGCATCGGCAAGATTATCGGCACCGTTGCCGGCGCTCTTGGCATCGGCGTGCTGAACACCGCCTTCGAATACACAACGAGCGCTACAATCGGCAAAGTTATCGTATTTACGCTTATCATCGCTTTCCTGCAATGGAAGCCTTCCGGTTTTGTAACTATTAAATCGCGAGCGCTTGATTAACCGCCATGCTTTCGTAGAAAGTTTTGCATTAGCAAAACTCTAAGGAGTTGATAAAATGACTATCACAAATACCAAAATAAAAATCGTGATCACACTCATTCTATTTGCAGCGATGTTGATAGCCCCGCTATTTTTATCCGAATTCCGGCTCTCCCTGCTAGGCAAATTTCTAACTTATGCAATTGTTGCTATGGGGCTTGATTTAATCTGGGGCTATACAGGCATTCTCAGCTTGGGTCACGGCGTTTACTTCGGACTTGGAGCCTATTGTATGGCTATGCACCTCAAGCTTGTAAGCTCACATGGCGAATTGCCTGATTTCATGTCATGGAGCGGTGTTGAAAAGCTTCCTTGGTTCTGGCTCCCCTTCCAGTCAGCCGGAGCTGCCATCCTTCTCGCCATGCTGGTACCGGTGGCTGTTGCCTTTATTCTTGGATATCTCACCTTCCGAAATCGAATCAAAGGAACCTTCTTCTCGATTCTATCGCAAGCATTGGTCATCATTACTGTTACGCTGTTTGTCGGGCAACAAGGCTATACCGGCGGGACTAACGGACTCACAAATTTCGATACGTTCTTGGGCTTTCCTGTAGGCGAACAGTCTACCAAGCTGATGTTCTACTATGTGACCGCATTTGTTGTGATCGGCACCTTGGCATTATGTCTTTGGATCTCCAAAAGCAGGCTGGGCAAAATTCTCGTTGCTGTACGCGACGCAGAGAATCGTGTCCGCTTCATCGGTTACAATCCTGTAACCTACAAAGTATTTATTTATTGCTTCTCCGCCGCACTATCGGGGCTGGCCGGCATTTTATTCGTTTTGCAGGAAGGCATTATTTCACCCGCTCAAATGGGCATTGTTCCGTCTATCGAAATGGTTCTATGGGTTGCCATCGGTGGTCGTGCCACCATATTCGGCGCAATCATTGGAGCACTCGTCACCAACTCGGCAAAAACCACCTTCAGTGAGGCTTATCCGGAATGGTGGCCGATTATTATGGGCGCAATGTTCATCGTAGTTGTATTGTTCCTGCCTAAAGGCATCGTAGGAACCGTCAAAAGCATCGTTGAGAAAAAAGGCTGGTACCCGATCAAAAAATCCAAGCGTTTGCTTCCAACAGCCGCATCTTTAGTAACCTATTCAGATTTGCATAACGAAACCAATCCAGCCAGTACGAAGTAATCCTCATTATATTTAAAACCTAAAAGAGATGAAAACTCAGAGATCGCATACGAAAAAAGTTTTCATAAGAAAACCCTAAGGAGGTTGTTCCTATTATGGAGACATCACCAAAGAAAGAATTTGCCGCCGATATAGTCCGCATCGAGCAGCTTGAGGTAGATTTCGACGGTTTCAAAGCCATTCGCGGACTCGACTTCTCCCTCCAGCGAGGCGAGCTGCGATTTCTGATCGGCCCTAACGGCGCTGGCAAAACAACTCTGTTAGATGTTCTATGCGGTAAAGTCAAGCCCTCTAAAGGCACTGTTCGGTTTAAAAACAGCATCGATATCACCAAACATCAGGAGCATCAAATAGCCCAGCTCGGCATCGGACGTAAATTCCAGGCGCCTTCTATCTTTATTACACTGAGCGTTTTGGAAAACCTGCTTTTATCGATGCGCCAGAAACGAGGACTGTTAAGCTCCTTAATTGCCAAGACAACAGCAGATCAGCGGGAACGTATCAAGCATTATTTGCAAATGATTGGTCTCGAGCATAAATCTCAAGATAAAGCAGGCTCCCTATCTCATGGAGAAAAGCAATGGCTAGAAATAGGGATGCTGTTGATTCAAGAGCCAGAGCTGCTCTTGCTCGATGAGCCAGCTGCTGGGATGACCGACAGCGAGACAGAAAAGACCGGTGAGCTGCTGCACAAAATCAGTGACAAGCAGACTATTATTGTTGTCGAGCATGATATGGAGTTTGTACGCCAGTTTGCTAAAACCGTCACCGTCATGCATGAAGGATCCGTACTCTGTGAAGGAACCATGGAGGACATCCAGAATGATGATAAGGTTGCCGAAGTTTATTTGGGGAGACGAGGTGTTCGTGATGCTGAACATTAGTGGATTGGAGGCGGGTTACGGAGAAAGCATGATTTTGCGAAATGTGGAGTTACAGATTAAGCCTGGTCAGGTCGTCTGCTTAATGGGGCGTAACGGTGTCGGAAAAACAACGCTAATGAAAACTATTATGGGATTAATCAAGCCTAAGAAAGGCAGCCTCACCTATGATAGCCGAGACATCACTAGCGCAACTCCAGATCGACGGGCCAAGGGAGGAATCGGCTATGTTCCCCAGGGACGAGATATTTTCCCACAGCTTACAGTGGAGGAAAATTTACTGTTGGGACTTGAAGCCAGCAGCATTCGCAAAACCAGTATACCGGAAACCGTCTATGAAATGTTCCCGGTGCTTAAGGAGATGATCCGGCGCAAAGGCGGCGACTTAAGCGGCGGGCAGCAGCAGCAGCTATCCATCGCCCGCGCTCTGGTCGCCGAGCCGAAGCTGCTTCTACTCGATGAGCCTATGGAAGGGATACAGCCATCCATTGTTATGGAAATCGAGCATGTCATTGAGAAGATCAAAGCAAGCAAACAAATGTCCGTCCTGCTTATTGAGCAAAGCCTTACCTTTGCAACCCGCATAGCCGACTACTACTACGTGCTTGACAAGGGTACCATTGTAGCGGAAGGCAGCTCCTCCTCATTAAGCGAGGATCAAGTTAAAAAGCATCTGGCCGTCTAATAGGACAGCCGATAAGCTTACGCAGACAGCCAATCATCTTGGGGCTGTTTTTCTTTTTGTTTAAATCAGCCTCATCCCGATTATTTTATTTCACCAATCGTAAGTGGTATGATAATTAGGCGGGTAATTATCCCAAATAAGGAGGAGAAAAATGATGACTCAACAAGTTTCTGACAGCACAACATTGCATAATGGCGTCAAAATGCCATGGTTAGGATTAGGTGTCTGGAAAACGAAAGACGGAGACGAAGTCATACAGGCAGTCAAATCCGCTATCCAAACCGGTTACCGTAGTATAGATACAGCGGCTGCATATGGCAATGAAGAAGGCGTTGGCATTGGAATCAAGCAATCCGGCGTACCGCGTGATGAACTATTCATCACTACCAAGGTGTGGAATGCCGATCAAGGCTATGATTCTACATTAAGAGCTTTCGAAGAGAGCCGCAAGAAGCTCGGTCTTGAAGTCATCGACCTCTACTTGATCCATTGGCCGGTAAAAGGTAAATATAAGGACACCTGGCATGCTTTGGAGAAGCTGTACAAGGATGGGGCGGTTCGAGCTATTGGAGTCAGTAATTTCCATACTCATCACCTCAAGGATGTCATTTCTGAAAGCGAAACGGTTCCTATGGTTAATCAGGTTGAATACCATCCTTTGTTGAGCCAGCAGGAGCTGCGCAGCTTCTGTAATTCCAATCAAATTCAACTGGAAGCCTGGAGCCCCTTAATGCAGGGCAACCTGGACAACCCGCTTATTAGCGAGCTGGCTGCCCAATACGGCAAGTCACCTGCGCAAATTATTCTTCGCTGGGATATTCAGAACGGCGTCGTCACCATTCCGAAATCGATCAACGCTAATCGGATTCGCGAGAACAGTGAGATTTTCGATTTCACTTTATCCGAGGATGATGTAGCTAAAATCAATTCATTAAACAAAAATCAACGTTTCGGTCCTGACCCCGATAACTTTAATTTCTAATTCAAACTTTAACCCCCAACAGGCTGTCATGTTCTCATGGCAGCCTGTTGGGGGTTGTGAAATAAGAAAGATATTATAAAGATGGAAATACTCACGTTAATCCAGCCGCGAAATCGTTTGAGATCATTCTAACTGGAAAAACTCCCGCTAATAGACGTGATAGGGATGATATCAACCAAAATCCTTAGAATTAGCATGAGAAATTCCAGCTATAGGGCTTGGAATGCTATTTTCGGAGCAACTAACATGACATTTTCCTGATAATTGCGTGGAGCTCCCCAGGCTGCCATGCAAAGTGCCCTATCCAATCCCTGAATCCCGATACACGAGATTGAACGTGTTGGAAAGTGACCTCAGCTCGCATTTCGCAAGGGGTGCAACCATCTATTCAGGATAAAGTGGTGGATAGTCTGTCCCCAAAATGACATTTGGGACAGACCCTAACATAACGTTCTGAATAGGTTAACCTTTTACGGAACCGCTGGTCATACCGGCGATAAATGATTTGTTAGCAAACAAATATACAACGAGAATCGGCAGCATAGACAGCATTGAGCCTGCCAGCATAAGATTCCATTCCGCTGCGGCGTTAGCTGAATATTTCAGAGAAATAACGCCTACCGTCAGCGGCCGCATCTCCGGATGCGTCATGGTGAAAATAAGCGGCAGAACATACTGGTTCCAAGCCTCACGGAACGTGAACAGCCCAACTACGCCTAACCCCGGTGTGAGCAACGGCAAAATAATGCGCCAATATATACCAAAGAATCCGCAGCCGTCAATTGTAGCCGCCTCGTCCAAATCCTTCGGAATAGCCTTCACAAACCGCTCCAACAAGAAAATATCAAAGGATAAATGCGTTCCAACGAAAATCAGAACGACCGACCACAGCGAAGTATGCATATGCACCGCACGCATCATATCGTAAAGAGGTCGGAAAGTAATCGCCCCGATCGTAATGAACATCGTTGCAGCCAGAACCCACATAAGGAGCCGCCTACCGGGAAATGCTTTTCGGGCCAACACATAAGCGCCCATAGAACAGATAATAATATTTAGAACGGTTGAGGCTACGGAAATGAACAAGCTGTTCCATGTATATTGAGCAAAGTTGGCTCTTTCCCAAGCTTCTGCATAATTTTTCCAATTCCATGTTTCTGCCAAAATATTGGTGCTGTTTAACAGCTCGAAATTGGTTTTAAACGATCCGAACAAGGTATAAGCTACGGGATACACTATGGCGATAAGGATAGCAAGCAGAAATACCCAGATGATCGCCCAACCTAGCACTGTGCCTAAACCCAAAGAGGATTTTCGATTTGCCGTTAATGTACTCATAATTTCCCCTCCTCTCTTAATGGACCTCGCTGGATTTACGCGAAATATAGAGATACAATCCCGTGAGCACACTGACGATCAAGGCAGAGGTGAAACCTACCGCCGCACCGTAGCCGTACTGCTGTACTACGGCATCGCCTTCGGATACCGGGAAGAACAGCTTATAAATATACAGGTACATCACTTCGGTTTTGCCCCCAGGACCACCGGCCGTAAGAACCATAATACTTTCATAGCTTTTCAGTGTATTGACAATCGCCAACATAACGATCATCTGAAGCACGGGTCCTAGCAATGGAATCGTTACATGCCAGAACTGTTGGGGCTTGTTAGCTCCGTCAATCGATGCCGCTTCGTATAGATCATTCGGGATCCCCTGCAGGCCGGCAATGAAAAGCACCATATAATTACCCACTGCGCCCCAAATGGCTACCAAAATTGCCGTTAGCATCGAATATTTAACACCGAGCCACTCAATAGGTGAATGGATCAGCCCAATCGACATGAGCATGTTATTGATAATCCCGTTGTATGAATTAAACATCAGGTAGAACACTAGGGATATGACTGCTGTACTGATGATGGTCGGCATGAAAATGATCGCACGAATCGTATTTTTGGCAAACAGCTTGTTATTTAATATAAAAGCCAGGATCAGCGAAAGCGGTATAACAATAACAAGCTTTCCGAGCGTAAATACAACCGTGTTCCATACGGAATGCCAATATTCCATATCCCGTGTAAACAAACGGACGAAGTTATCCATACCGATAAATTTGGCTTGCGTAAAACCATCATAATCAAAAAACATATATTTAAAGGCCCAAGCAAGCGGGTAGATCGCAAATAGAAGCAAAAACACAATCGTAGGCATAATCATCAAATACGGAAGTCCGTATTCTCTTAAACGTTTTTTTAACAGCATGGCTTTTATCCGGCTCCTTTCAATGGGAAATTTCCGAAAAAAAAGAGAGCAGATCTCCTCGATGTTTCCAAAGAGGAGAACAACCTGCATCTCTGTGCATTCAATTTAATTCAAGTCTATTGCAAAATTACTTTTTAAGCTGGCTGCGAGGATCGAAGTTAGGATCAACGACACGTTTCACGTTGCCGGCTTTTTCTTCATTGTTCAGTGCGTCATTGTAACGTTTGTTCAAATCTTCAATACCTTTATCCAACGGAGTCAGGCCCAGAAGCGATTCGGAAATCACACTTTGCCATGGCTTGCCTTCTACTTTATGAACCGGATAAGCAGGCCACATGATATCGTCCTTAGGTGCGAACTCTTTGAAGTTTTTGAGCGTTGGCTCTTTCGCTTTACTGATTACGCTAGGCACTACGCTAACACCTTTACCCTGCTCATAATAAGGGACAAGCAATTCATCGCTATATAAGTAGTTCATGAATTCCCAAGCTTCTTTTTTGTTTTTGCTTTTTGCCGACATGTACAGCCAAGATGCGCCGCCGTTAATGTAGTTGACACCTTTAGGCGCTCCACCGTCCAATGTAGGAACCTGAGCTACGCCCCAATCAATTTTGGTAGGAAATTGGGAATCATATACGCCAGGCTCTGCGGAAAGCGAAAAGTACATACCAATCTTTCCCGCTGCAAACTGGTTGCGAAGCGGATCTATATCCAGAGATTCGTAGCCCGGCAGCATGCTTTTGTTGTCTACGATTTTCTTAATTCCTTCAACATATGGCTTCAATACCTCAAAGTCATATTTACCGGTCTTCCAGTCGTAATAGTCTTTGCCATCCAAACGAACCATAGGCAGAAGACCTCTTTCAAAAGCAGCCGAAGGTGTTTTCATATTCAGTGCAAATCCGTATACACCATCAGCTTTGCTGGCTTCGGTAATCTTTTTTGCATCGTCAACAAGCTCGGCTACAGACTTCGGCGGTCCGCTTATTCCAGCTTTGGCAAACAGATCTTTATTGTAAATTAAGCGCCAAGTGGTTCCATAGTTGGGAAGACTGTATGTTTTGCCGTCTATAGCATTCTGACGATCGACCTTGAGCAGGCTTTCCCCGAAACGAGTTTTGATATCAGGTGTCAAATATTCATCGAGCGGTTCAATCGCTTTCATTTTGACTAAATCTTCGAACTTGATCTTCATTTTTGCATTAAAAATATCCGGTGCCTCATCAGCTTGAATCGCTGTTTGCAGCGCTTGCTCATAGTTATCCGTCATGATCTGCTGTTCAACTTCAATCTTGCCTTTATGCGTTTCATTGAACTTGTCGATTTTCTCTTTCATCAAATCCGTATCATGACGTGCATTCGTCCAATATTTCAGTTTAACGGGCTGTCCGTTCGCCCCGCCACTTGAGGAAGCCGAATTCGATGCAGCACCGCAGCCAGCAAGCAGGGACGAAGCCAATATCAATGCCAAGCTCGTCTTAGCAATCGTTTTTTTATTTTTCATGTTGTGTTAACCTCCCTTTAGTGTCCAAACTTATATTTTAAAGTATAGCGGAATGAAGCTGATTGGATAGGGAGGCATTTTTCGTTTCAGAGGGGGAATAATTACTCCTGTTCCCTATTGTTATTTCATTCCAAGACGTTGCTCACGATACTCAGAGGGAGTAATACCAAGCTTTTTTTTGAAAATTTCACGAAAGTACTTCCGATCCAGATAGCCAAGCCGTTCCGCGATTTCATATATCGGTATGCCTGCGTCCTCTAGCCAAACCTTGGCCTTCTCCAGCTTCAAATCCGTAATGTACTCAACGAAAGTCGTACCGGTCTCGCGTTTAAACAAACTGCTCAAATAATTCGGGCTAACGCCAACATGATCCGCTACTTCAGACAATCCCACCTGCTGCAGCAATTGCTGCTGGATGAATGCCTTCGCTTCTCCTACAATGTTTTTAGTGCCCAATTGCATGTATTGTTTGACTTGCAGCGTCGCTTCATAAAACCATCCGGCCATCTGCTCCTGCAGCTCGGTCAAATTGGCATGCTCGCAAGTGTGATACCAAGTCTCGGGAGCATTGTTCCGCTCTTCTACCTGCACACCCACATCGAGCAGCAGACGTATCAGCATAGTAACCAGCTGTATACAAGAAATTCTGAAATCGGCCGGCGTGCTTTCGCTACCCTTCAAAGCGTTAAAAAAAACAGCTACTCCCTCCGCCACCGATTCAACCTGCCCTCTGCGTATGAGCGTAAACAGCTCTTGCTCCTCAACAACCGGATAACCTGTGCGTTTCATTCGAAACGGCAGCAGATCCTCCACATGCATCACCTGGTTATTTCCGAAAAAGTAGATATGATCAATAGCTTCGCAGGCTTCTTTATAGGCATCCGGCAATCCTGTGATTTCCGGGCAAGGCGAGCTGATTCCAATGGTGACCGTATGGTTGGAATACACCTCAATGGAGGATCGGCAATGCTCCGCAAATTTCAGCAACAAATCTTTGACTTCTTTGGATGACATCGACAGATCATAATTAACGAGGAGGGTCAGAATCCCCCATTCCGAATAAAAGGTAATGCCTGTCCCCCAAGCCGGCAGGCAGTCTCCAATTATATTTTCCACAACAAAACGGCTCAATTCGACCTCCTCAACGGAGTTTTGGGAAATCGTTTGGAAGTCATCTATAGCTATAGCGAGTAAGGCAAAGTAATCAGAGCGCAGCGGAATTTCAGCAAACTCCCATTTATCCTTGGATCGCACTAGTTTGTGATCACGGAAATGAACCATTTCATTCAAATATTGCTGCCGTAAAGCAGGTAAGCTTCGCCGGATCGTTTGTTGGAATCTCTGCTTTTGTTCATCCTGCTCCTTGACCTTCTTCAGCTCCAAAACTACCTTTTCCAAAATGACAGTCAGTTCTTTAATGTCCACAGGCTTAAGCACATAATCCGATGCCCCAAGCGCCAATGCCTGCTTTGCATAATCGAATTCCTCGTAGCCGCTGAGCACGACAAACCGAATCACGTGGTCATAGTCATGTCTCAACCGTTCCATCAGCTCAATCCCGTTCATGTTGGGCATTTTAATATCCGTTACGACCAAATCCGCCGGTTCCGCATCAAATTTAGCCAGCGCCTCTTTACCGTCCAGCGCGATATCTACATGAGTAATACCGAGCTCCTCCCAAGAAATATGCTTGCGTATCCCCTGTACTACACTTTCCTTATCATCAACCAGCAACACTCTCATGGTTTCATTCCCCGCTTCCATCCATTCGTATGCGTATTACAAAACGGGAGCCGGAGCCTAACTCGCTCTCCACATGAAACGATGCTTGTCTCCCAAAAAAATACCATAAACGTTCTTTAATATTCATAATGGCGTAGCCTTCACCCGTTCTCTCAGCCCCATTCAGCCTTCCGCTTGTTTTATCGTCCGTTAGCGGCCGGTTGAAATGAGCTACAAGCTCCGGTTCCATACCACATCCGTTATCCTCCACCTCAAGCACAATAACATGAGGTTCTTCAAACCGGCTTATCGCCCTAATGTGGAAATCCTTGTATTCATTTGCTTTGAAGGCATGAAGAACGCTATTTTCCGCAAGGGGCTGTAAAATAATTTTGGGTACCAGGAAGGTCCGGGTTCTGTCATCCGTATGGATCTCAAATGAAAACTGCCGTTTATATTGATAATTGACCAGCTTCAAGTATTGTTCCACATGCTCCATTTCTTTGGAAATTGGCGTTGCTTCCTCGCCGCGGTTTAAGCTAAGCCTGAAAAAACGCGACAATGACAAAATAATATCGGCTGCGGAAGTATCTTGAAATTCCAGTGCTTTCCAGTAAATCTCATCGAGTGTGTTGTAAAGAAAATGTGGATTTATTTGCGCCTGAAGCACCCGCATTTCCGCCTTGCGTTTGGCCTGACTCTCCTCGACAACCTGCTTGAGCAGCAGCTGAATTTGATCCAGCATCTCGTTAAAATGGCTGCCCAGCTCTCCGATCTCATCCCGGTTGCTTGAGGCAAACCGCACGTCCAGCCTCCCCCGCTTCGCTTGACCCATCAGCCTCTGCAGCTTACGAACGGGATTAGTCACCATTCTTGCGATATATTTATTCAAAAAAAACGAAACCGCAAGCAAAATCGCAGTGAGCAGTATCGTAAAGTATTTGATGTAAGAGACCTTATCCATCAATTGTTCCTTCGGTTGAAGCACCATCGCCTTCCAGCCCGGAATCGGGATCGACTTATGATTGACCAGGTACGTGTGCCCGTCGATATTCAAATCAAATGAGGAGCGCTCGGATTCCTGGGCGGCAATTGAAGCCTGTTGAAACAACTGCCGAGTCCACGACTCCTGGGAAGATGCCAAAATCGGCTGCCCTTTTTCATCCAGGACCAGTGAAAAGCCTCCATTTACAAGTTGTATGCTCTGTAAATTATGTTGAAAGGTTTCAACCGTCAGTGTAATGACCATATAGTTATCCTGATCCAGATAATTGGTATCCGCCGCAGGACGGGTTATGAGACTAAGGACCTCTGCGTCCCCGCCAAAAAGCGGATCCTGCTTGGAGTACACCCAGCGGTTGGTAGGTGAATTTCGAATCGCTTCGTAATAAGGCGTTTCCTTAAACGAGACATTCCGCTTGCCTCCGGGCATTCCTTGATAAAACTCACCTCTGGGCGTATACAAGTAAATACTGCGAATCGTACTGGAGGACAAACTGACATTGGAGAATAAAGAAAACATTTTATTGAACATCACGGAGTAGGTCTCATCTGATTTGAACTGGCTCCACTCAATCGTCTGCCGGAGCTCCACGCTGGAATTGATCAAATACAGCTTGTCTCCAATGCTTTTTAGCTCGTTATTAATATTCGATCCTAATTGTGCAACCGTTTGGTCCGCAGCATTATAAGCGTATCCCTCCAAAATTCGGGATGTCTGATAAATGGAAAATGCCCCGGTTAGTGAAACCGCGAGCACAATAACGACGGAGGTCATCATAAATACTTTCCATTCCAGGCTAAAATCACGAAACCGCTGAACGGCGATCCGCTTGAACCGTTGCAACCTAAACATAAACCCACCTCTTCCTATCCTTTTGTAGCATAATCAGTAAACTTCGGAAAGGGTTAATATTTTATATTCCCGACTAGCAGTGGTAATTATTCCACCCTTTGGGAATCTCTGAACTGCAAAAAAACTATCAAACAAGCCCTAATAAAAAGCAAAGCTTTTATTCACCAAGCAGTGCTAATTGTCCAAGCGTTCATAATACTAATTAATGTAGAAGTATTTTTACTATCTTAAGGAGGAATTCGATAATATGATGAACAACCCTTACAGACCTGGGGGAGCCTACGGGGGCTATCCAGGGTACCCAGCTCAACAGGGAGGCATGCAGTATGGCGGACAAATGTCTCCTCCACCGGCAAGCGGTCAATTTATTTCTCCCACAGGTCAGGTTGCGCCAACGTCGATGCTGCCTATCGAGCAATCGTTCATTGAGAACATTTTGCGGCTCAATTTAGGAAAAATGGCAACACTCTACATGACGTATGAAAATAACAGCGAGTGGAATGCCAAAATATTCAAAGGCAGGCTCGAAGCGGCAGGAAGAGATCACATCATTATCAGTGACCCTACCACAGGCATGCGTTATCTGCTTCTCATGGTAAACCTGGATTATATCACCTTTAATGAAGAGCTCAAATATGCTTATCCTTATGGGCAGCAGCCTCCTCTAACGACACGTTAAGCTTGTTAAGCAAGAGCAATCCAGCTATGCTATTCAGCAAGCAAAAGAGAACCGGTTGTGCCAACTCTCGAGAAACGTTAGCAATTGTCAAGGTTCGCGAAGCAAGATACAAGCAATTTTAGTTTCTATTCGCATAAAAAAAAGCCGTCACACTGTGACGGCTTTTGGCTTGTACTTAACCCATTACCAAGACAACTTTACCCTGAGACATATGTTATAATCAGCAATAGATTGTTTGTAAGGGTCAAATCCAATCCAGTCAAAGGGGCAGTCCTCGTGCATACTTACGGCGCCATCCGGTACTATCAGTTCGGAAATCCACCTGATGTGCTTCAGCTAATATACAGACGCATCCTGAAGCCGGGTGCAGGCGAAGTGCTTGTTCGTATGACAGCTCGGCCCATCAATCCGTCGGATTTGATCCCTGTTCGTGGCGCCTACCCACACCGCATTTCGCTGCCTTGCATACCCGGCTATGAGGGAGTCGGCATCGTAGAAGCAATCGGCCCTTCGGTTGATCCTTCACTTCTGGGAAAACGTGTATTGCCACTGCGAAGCGAGGGGACTTGGCAGGAGCGAGTTGTTGCCTCATCTGAGCTGGTCATTCCGGTTCCGAATGATTTGGACGATGATATAGCATGCCAATTATATATAAACCCGGTAACAGCATGGGTTATTCTAACAGAAGCCTTGCGGCTGCAGCCAGGTGATTTTGTGGCAGTTAATGCTTGCGGTTCGTCAATCGGACGTATTTTTGCGCAGCTATCCGCCATTCTCGGCTATCGGTTAATCGCTATAACACGCAGTTCAAGGCATACCCAAGAGCTGCTGTCGCTTGGCGCATCACATGTTATTGATACATCGGATCCAAACACGCCTTCAATCCGCGAAGCTGTCTTTAGCATTACGGAAGGCCGGGGTGCAGCGGCTGCCATTGACAGCGTGGGAGGTGCTGATGGCGAACAGCTGGCCTATTGTACCTGCGCTCAGGGAACCGTCATTAGCATTGGACTTCTATCAGGCCAGCCTGTTCATTGGGGTGAAGTTTCACGAGCCAGCAAAACTGCCGTACAGTTGTTTTGGCTGAGGAACTGGGTCCGTGATGCTTCCGTTCACACATGGCATGATACGTTCGGGCAGCTGATAGATTTGATTCAACATAATCGTCTTCGCTTATCGCGCATAAGCGAGCGATACGAGCTTGCTCAAGTAAAGCACGCTGTGATCGCGGCTGAAGCCTCTGCCAGTAAGGGTAAGGTTTTATTAGTCGATGCGGATAACAAATCCATAATTTAATAGATATTGATTTCAGGATTGACTAGATGTACGGGTCTTTCGCCTGAGACGCCACGAACCAGATTTTCTGCAGCAAGTATCGCCATTTGGGTTCGTGTCTTAATGCTTGCGCTGCCGATATGCGGCATTGCTACAACATTAGGCAGCGTGAGCAGCCGATGATTTGGGTCCAAAGGCTCCGTTTCGAATACGTCCAAGCCTGCCGCCCAAATCTGGCCGCCTGTTAAAGCATCGTACAAGGCATCCTCATTCACAATGCCCCCGCGGGCCGTATTAATAAGGACTGCGGTGTTTTTCATTCGTGCAAATTGCTCTCGGTCGATCAAATTAACTGTGTCAGGTGAATACGGTGTTAACACAACAATGAAATCAGATTGGCTCAGTAAAGTGTCTATATTGGCATAGGTCATGTCATAGGCTTGTTCAGCTTCAAGCTTTCTGGAACGGTTATAGTAAAGGAGCTTCATGTCAAACCCCTTCGCCCTCTTGGCGACAGACTCGCCGATTCTGCCCATTCCGATGATCCCTAAAGTTGCTCCAAAGATATCCTGCCCCGTCAACTGCATCGGTGACCACGTTTTCCATTGACCGTCTCTTAAATAATTGGAGGCTTCAATTAATCTTCGGGAGGTTGCGAGCAGCAGGGCAAAGGTTAAATCTGCCGTCGTTTCCGTCAACACCCCTGGTGTATTAGTAACCGCAATGCCCCGTTTTGTTGCAGCTCCCACATCAATATTGTTATAGCCCACAGCCATATTGCTGATGACCTTCAGATTAGGCGCCGCCTCAAGCAGCTGTTCATCAATCCGCTCCGTTAAGAGGCACAGCAACCCATCGGCATTTTTAAGCTGCTCCTGAAGCACTTCCCTCGGTACTGGCGTATCCTCTTCATCCCAAATGGTTACCTCACACTGCTGCTTGATTATAGCCAAAGCGGCTTCGGGAAGCTTGCGGGTTATGTAGATCTTATTCAATTGCCCTCATCCCTTCCATTAGAAAATTATAAATTGTTTCGATTGGAATCGTTTACACTCAATGTATGTACTTTGCCTGTGCTTGTCAAGAGTCCCTTTATAATATTGCAGCAAAAAACCGGACTCCCCTAATTCAGGAAATCCGGTCTGGTTTCGTTGCTCGCTCAAATAGAGTTTACGCTTTGGTTTGTGCTGTGCGATCCTGCAGCTGATGTACGGAAATACTGCCCCAGCTCAAATCAGGCACTCTATATTTCTCAATCAAATCCCAATCCAGCTCCATCCCGAAGCCTGGCTTGTCGCGGCCCGGTACGAGCAAATATCCGTCCTCGTATTTCACCGGATTTTTCACAATGTCGCTGACGTACAGCTCAGGGCCAGTTGGATCGGAGGTGAAATTCAGATTAACAAGCGATGCTCCCAAATGAGCCATCGCAGCCGTACCAATGGACAGCTCTTGCGTGGTTCCAAGCAAGCAGCCCTTGCCTGACACTTCAGCAGCAGCAGCAGCTTTCCGCGCAGCAGTAAGGCCTCCAATAAAGATTGGTGAAATGTTAAAAATATCGACCGAGTCATGACGGATCATTTCATACTGCTGACGGAAGCTCCATACATGCTCGCTGATCGGATGATCCACTTTCAAACGGAAATGGTGAAGACCTTCAAAATCATTTTGCGCCGCTGGGCTCTCAATGAGCTGGAAATCGTATTTGGACAAACGCTTAGTCGCTTGCCATGCTTGCTTCCAATCCAGCAAATGGCTGAAATCCAGCGATTTAATGATAACTTTGGAGCCGAATTCACTTTTGACTCCATCTAGGAAAGCTTCGTCCGCATCCAAATTTTTACCTACGTACAACCGGAAAGTGTCAAAGCCCTGCTTGAAGCGTGTGCGAACAACCTCAAGGTTCTCCTCGACTTCCTCCATAAACCGATGTCTAAAGATTGGGTAACACACCTTAATTTTGTCCTTCACCCGACCACCGATAAAATCAGCAACCGAAGTATTCAATAGCTTACCTGCAAGGTCATGAAGGGCGGCGTCCACTCCATTACGCACGAAATTACCTTTTTCATAGTAGAACATCATTTCTGGAAAATTGCTCAATAGCTCCTTGTTGATCAACGATATATCGAATGGATTTTTGCCGACCAGGATTGTTTTTAATACCGTTGTCAGGTCGTTAACATCCAGTGAGTATTGCGGAAGGTGGGAAAAGTCGGACATTTCCCCGATTCCAGTAACACCTTCATCGGTCATAATTTCAACGATAACATGCTTGCTAACGAAGCCAGTATGTCTTGGAGTGCCCACTACAGTTAATTTCAGGTCTGATATTTTCATGTTTATTGTCGCTCCTTTAAGTCTCTATATGATACGATCAGTCAAATAAAACCTAATACAATCCCCAGTCCTTCAACAAGTTAGTTACTTGCTTCACTTCATTCTCGTTCAAGAGGCTGATTGGCGGTCTGACGGCTTTGGAAGGCAATAATCCGAGCTGAAACATCGCTTCCTTCACGACAGTTACATTGTTACCTGTATTATATTTGGCTCTCAGATCTTCAAACGGTGCAACTTCCTCCCAGATCGACATCGCCTCTGCATAATTGCCTTCCCGCAAAGCATCCAGCATTTTGAACGGACGAATGGTTTCTACATTGACCAATCCAGATGTGAATCCGACAGCTCCTGCTGCGAAAAAGTAAGGCGCCCACATTTCAGCTGTGCCGCAAATCCATACGAGATCCTCTTTAACTCCCTGAACAGCTTTGGTGAAGGAAGGCAAATGGTTAACCGCATATTTAACGCCGATAACATTAGGCAGCTTGGCTGTTTCCTGAAGCACTTCAAGTGAAATTTGCTCACTGCGCACATAAAGGATAATCGGAAGCTTCGTGGAAGCGGCAATTTGTTTATAATATTCGATAAGTCCGTCGGCTAACAGATAAGGATGAATCGGTTGATGGACCATAAGTCCGTCTGCTCCGCAGGCTTCCGCGTTCTGTGCTAAATCGCAAGCCGTTTTCACGTCATAACCAACGCCAGCAATTACTAAGCTTCGTTTGGCTACAAGCTCAGTAACATAACGGGTGACCTCTTTGGCCTCATCTATGGTTAGAGCATAAAATTCACCTGTATTGCCGCAAGGGTATATAGCTTCGAGCCCTCTATTCAGCAAAAAAGTAATGTTATCATTCAGCGCAGGCCAATCAATCTCCAAGCTGGAGTCAAAAGGGGTTACGTTGATTGCGTTGATCCCCTTAATTTTTTCAATAACGTTGCTGTACAATATGTTCGCCGCCTCTCGGGGTATTATAGTAGATGAATCCCTAAATCTCTCAGTCCATGATGCTATGCTACTGCTTTACAAATACGGTTTTGATCGAAGTAAAAAACTCAATCGCCGCCTGTCCCTGCTCACGAGAGTGGGAGCTGGATTGCTTCATACCACCGAATGGTGCTTGCAGCTCAACCCCTGCGCTTTCCGCATTGACTCTCACAAGCCCCGCTTCCATATCGTTAACGAATGCTAGCATGTTTCCAATATTTTTTGTGAAAATCGATGCGCTTAAGCCGAACTCACTATCGTTCGCTGTCTGCAAGGCTTCTTCAAAAGTATCCACCTTAATCAGAGCCAGCACCGGACCGAAAATCTCCTCTTTGGCAATGGTCATATCCGGCTTCACATTATCGAACACAGCAGGCTCTACATAGAAACCCTCTCCTGTGCCGTCAGGTACTTTTCCTCCGAACAGAAGTGTAGCTCCTTCACTAATTCCCTTCTCCACATAGGAAAGCACCGTTTGCTGCTGGCTTTCGCTGGCGCACGGTCCCAACCATGTTTGCGGGTCCATGCCATCTCCAACCTTTAATTGCTTAACTCGCTCTACCAGCTTCTGTTTGAATGTTTCGTAAACAGCGCTTTGTACAATCACTCGGCTTGTTGCCGTACATTTCTGCCCTGTGGAACGCAAGCCTCCGCTTATCGTAGCTTCAACGGCTAAGTCGAGATCGGCGTCTGCGGCTACGATGACTGGATTTTTACCGCCCATTTCCAACTGATACTTGGCCCCACGAGCAATGGCGCCCATGGCTATGCGCTTGCCTGTCGCATTGGAACCAGTGAATGTAATTCCGTTGATGCTCTTATGCTCAATGATGCCTTGGCCGATTTCACTGCCACTGCCTACAACCATGTTGATTACACCTGCTGGCAAATTCGCCTCATGGAAGCATTCCATGAGTTTAGCTGCTGTTACCGCTGTCTCGCTGGCCGGCTTAAGAATAACTGTGTTTCCATATATTAGCGCCGGTGCGATTTTCCAAATGGGAATGGCAACTGGGAAATTCCAAGGTGTAATGACGCCGACAACCCCTAACGGTACACGTGTCGTAAACATCAAGGCTTCGCTGTCGGTTGATGGGATAACATCCCCGACTTTGCGCATCCCCTCGCCTGCATAATACCTGAGAATGGCAATACCACGAGCCGTTTCACCCTTAGCTTCCGGGAACGTCTTGCCCATCTCGCGGGTCATCGTCTCGGCAACCTCATCCAGGCGCTTTTCCAATGCATTAGCGATTTTGTACAAATATTCACCTCTGGCTGCGCCGGAAAGCTTGCGCCATGCTGTCGAAGCTTGCTTCGCAGCGGCAGCTGCATGATCCAGATCAACTCTAGAGGAACGTTGAATATAGCCTACGACCTCCGATTTGTTAGAAGGATTTATACTGGAATCCACTTCTCCGGTTACGGAAGACGTCCATTCCCCATTGATATAGTTTAAAGTTGTTTCTCCTGCCTGAAAGGCCATTACTAGACACATCCTTTTCCTGACTAAAGTTTAAGAAATATAATATCTGATATATCAGATATTGCCATAAGAAACCTTTGCCGTCAATACACAGTTTCTGCTTCCAATTACTGTGTTGCTTGAATTACCTAATATGGCTGAACCAAGCATAAATATAGGCAAGGGTAAAATTTTCAAATATAAGCTAACAAGCTTTTATTTATTGCTTCTCCATTACAAAAGAAGCCGTTCTGCGAATATGATTGCGCATAGCTTCCTCCGCACCATCCGGGTCCCGCTGCATAATTTTTTCAAATACCAAATAATGCTCCTTGTAAGCCCGTTCCAGCTCTTGTGAATCAGACAATGCCTGCTTGCGAACAGCCCGGTCAAAGGCTCTAACCGCGTTAATTTGCTGAACAATATAGTCATTCTGGGCGATATCCAATATCTTATTGTGATAAGCCTCATTCAATTCATACAAAAGAGCCCCATTATCCTCCTGGGTAGCCTTCTTTATCTTCTCCATATGCTCTTCCAGATCTCTAATTTCCTGATCGGAAATTTTAATAGCAGCAAGCCTCGCAGCTACCCCTTCCAGCGCAGATCTTGCCCAACTGATCTCCTCAATAGAGCTCATAATTTTATTCGACACAAACGTCCCGATTCTGGGTTTAGTTATAACAAGGCCTTCCTGATCCAGACGGCGTAAAGCCTCTTTTACAGGCGTAGTGCTGACACTGAAGCTTTGAGCGATATCCCGCTCCTTCAAATGCGAGCCCTGGGCAATAGTGCCGGATAAAATGGCTTCTTTTAAAGTTTCATAAACCATATCCCGGATTGATAGTACTTTGGAGCTTATATCTACACGGTATTGCATTGAATTTCTCTCCTCAAAAAGTATATTACTCCCGCATATCCCTAGGTAAAAACTAGTCGTGATATATCAGATATCTTATGCCGATCATATCAACCCGGTTATTATATGTCAATCCATGATTCAATAGACGGACATAATAAAAGCGACCCTCAACCGAGAGCCGCATCACGAACAAACTCTATTCAATTCCTGCAAGCGTCACATTGTAGAAAGCTCCATCCGTTTCTATAGAATAAAGGGGCTGTCCCAAAAGTCATTTTGAGACAACCCCTCCACCATTTTATCCTGAATAGATGGTTGCAAAAGAGCCCTCAATTCCACTTTAATAGTTGAAGGCTTTTTTGCACATTCTTATGTATTCTTAGTGATAAATAAGATGAAGTCGCTTTCAAGCGCGTACTCATCGCGGGTATCGGGTTCGGGGTTCGGTTACGGCATTGCATGGCAGTCTGGCGCACTTCGTGCAATTATCAGGAAAATGTCAAGTTAGTTACTCCGAAAATAGCGTTCCAAGTCTTATAGCTGGAATTCCTCNAAAATAGCGTTCCAAGTCTTATAGCTGGAATTCCTCCTGCTAATTCTACGTATTTTGGCTAATATCCACCATTTCACCTCTATTAGAGTTAGTTTTTCCAGATAGATTGATTTCAGGCGATATCCACGCTGGATTAGCGTTACAATTTCCATCTAGTTTCTTTCCTTCCGCAGCGGCCCCGACAAATCATGGTCTCCTCTAGATTGAAAGCATCCGCCCCATCACTTAAGTAACATCCAAAAAGCGGCCGGACTCATTTTTCGATTTTCGAACCCCCACTCTGATGGGAATTTCCCTACAAAAAAGACGCTTCCATTTCCGCTTACATGGTGGTTTTGGAGGCGTCTTTGTACATAGTTTGGGACTGATTCATTCACTGATACCCTTTTGGGACAGCCCCTTCTCGTTTTAATAGATGGACCTACAGCTTGTTATCGGTTATTGCAATAGGCTGAGCAAATTCGCAATCGCCTGAGCGGTTTCTGCCCTATTCGTCCACAGAGTCGGTTGGAATTCGCCGTCCCCCGTACCATTCAGCAGTCTTGCTGAGGCAGCTGCCTGGACGGCTTCAATTGCCCAGCTCGATACTTTGTTTGCATCCGTGAAGCTGCTGCTCGAAGCAGCTTGCAGCTTTTGTCCCTTGGCAGCCACTTCATAAGCTCTTACCAGCATGACCGCCATTTCTTCTCGGCTTAGCTTATCATCGGGAGCGAATGTTGCAGCCGCACGGCCTCCAATAAGCTTCGCTTCATAAGCTGCCGCTACAGCTTCCGTATACCATGCATTGGACGGTACATCGTTGAAGGGCAAGGCTGTGGCAGCTTTTGCCGATAATCCTAGAGATCGGACAAGCAGTGCCGCAAATTCAGCACGGGTTGTAGATGCTGTCGGTGCAAAATGCTCGGCATCTATGCCATTGACAATGTGCTTAGCTGAAAGTACGTTTACGGCATTAAACCCCCAATGTCCGGATGGCACATCTATATAGGTTTTATTGTATTCCAGCACCGTATATACGCTGAAATGGCTTAGTTTTACAGTGATTTGTTTATTCACGGCATCAATAGGCCCACCTACATACTCCCACTCCTTAGTTTGCTCGTTAAGGTAGTAGACACCAAGCAGCTGTTCTTTAAGACCTGAGCTGCCAACATAAGGAATCTTAATCTCAATGGGCTCATTGAAGAGAGGCAGTTTCTTCTCCACGCCATCCTTGGTAAAGATAGACAGCTCGAACCGCAGCACTTCGCTCGCTGATTTTACGAGAGCATCCTTTGTTTTTAACGCTGAAGCTGCCATGTTTTCTGCGGATTGCTTATCCATAGCGCTTAGTATGAATGAAATCTGTGCATCCTTAGCCGCCGCATCATTTCCAAGTAGTGCTGTTAATGACTTTAATACATCAAGCGGAATGCTCACAGTCCCTTTCTCTGATTGAATTTCAAGCTTACCGCTTTGCGATTTCAAAGCATTAATAGCTTCGACCGGCAACATCAACTGCTTCTTGCCAATTCCCATCTCTAGAACCAATTTACCGTTGATATCCGGCTTCAGATCAGTGAGTTTCACATTTTGCTTATCTTCCGATTGAGGTCCAACTGGAGCACTTCCGCCTCCACCGTTGGAATGGTTGGAAGAATACGTAGATGTAAGTACGCTGATTGCCGCTCCTTCCGATAAGTTGCCTGCTGCATCCACAGCCTTAACAACAAAAGTGTAAGAAGTGCTAGGCAGCAGGCCTGTTAATGTATAGGTCAATCCTGTTACTGTTGCTGCTGCCGCTGTTCCATTGTTTACATATACTTTATAACCCACAACACCCACGTTATCCGTTGCTTCTGTCCAGCTTAAACTGACGCTGGTTTGAGTCTTCCCGCTTACGCTTACCACCGGTGCACTTGGTGGAATGGTGTCTGCTCCAGTTGGAGGCGGGGCCGAGTCAAAGGTAGCCGTAACACCAGTTAATGCGGCTTTGACTATGCTGTTGGCTGCCAGAGCAGCAGCTGTAGTACCGCTTATTTGCAGCTGCGTATCTTGGCTTGCATTCAGAACTTTGAATTTCAGCGTTGCATAAGGCTTGACTCCACTAGCAGCATCTAATCCAATGCGAGTGGCTGCATACGCAATGTGGCTTCCCTGCACCGTTACACTTCTGAAGCCTGTCAGCTTACCGTCAACGTTGACAAGGCTGGCTGCATCAATCTCTATCACATCTCCTTCGAAAAGCTCTGTTGCAATTCCCTCTAGCTTCAACACAGTAGGATCAAAATCAAAGCCAGACTGGATCCCATATACCGAATCGGCCCCCACAGCCCACAAATAGACCTGTAGACTGCCTTTACCAGTGGTAGGAAGAATCACTTGAGAACTATAACCGGTTGAGCTCACTGTTACATTAACTACAGCACGGCTTTGTCCGTATACAGCTGTTATAACCGTTGAGCCGTCCTTCTTGCCCGTTACTTTACCCGCTGAATCTACCTCTGCAACCGCTGGATTAGAGGAGCTGAAGCCGGCTAATCCGGAAACATTAAGTTCAGAGCCATCAGGGGCCTGAAGAAGTACGTTTGTTTGACGGATAGTGCCTGGCTGCAGCACGTATCCGTCTGAATCCAGCTTCACCGAACTGACAGCCACATTAGAGGATACCGATTTACCGCCGTAGGTAGCCGTAATTACGGAGGTTCCTGCGGATACTCCTGTTACAGTACCCGCGCGATCTACCCAGGCAACAGATGAATTGGTGCTCATGTAAGCAGAAGATAAGGATACATCCCTAACGCTTTGATCCGAATAAACGGCTGAAACAACCGTTTTATGTGAGGCGCCAGCTTGTAAGCTGTATACGCCTGTATCCAATTGCAGCGTTGCAAGCACAGGAATTACCGTCACTATAGCCGATGCCGATTTACCCCCATAAGTGGCTGTGATTACAGTAGTTCCCGGACTTTTGCCGGTAACAAGTCCTGTTCCACTAACCGTAGCTATGGACGGGTTATTCGAAGAATACCCCGCAGCAGCTGTGACATTTCTCAATCCATTGGAATAAACAGCTGTCACTGCAGTGGCACGCTCGGATCCATGCTGAATGCTATAAGCTTCTGCATCCATCTGCAGGCCGTTAAGCACTACGTCGCTGGCGACTTCAATGGTTGTTGAAGTGGTTTTTCCGGCATAGTGAGCGGTAATGACCGCAGACCCGATGCCTTTGGCCGTTACAACCCCTTTGGCATCCACCTGAGCTATCGCCGTGTTGGAGGAATCATACCAAGCTGCCTTCGTAACATCGCCGCTCGTTCCATCCGGATAGTTGGAAGTTACCTTGGATGTATGAGTATGGCCAATCACAAGCCCATATGGGGCTTCCAGCTCTATAGTAGTTGGCACCTCAGTTACTCTCAAGTCATCGAAGGAGACGGTTCCAATCTGATTAGAGCCAATGGCAAAGCGAATATACGTTAACGGATTGGCTGCAGTAGTCCTAAAAGAAAACTGGGATGCCACCAACTTACCGTCAACATACATATCAAACTTGCTTGTATTCGTGTCCAGCACAAGCTGAACTTGATACCAGGTACCCGCTGTGAAAGCTTGCAGCTTGGCATTGGTCGAACCGTTGTAAGCCTTTATGCTGCCTGTATCCAGAGAGATATTGACGCCTGTCTGAGTAGCGTTATTAATATAGGGAGCCGACTTATTACCCTCAACCTCATCGCTCTTAACACGATAATCCACAACAAATTGCCCGGTTAAGCTAATATTTTTGCGATCCGCATTTACAGTGCCGGTCATATTGGTTTTTGTAATTTTGACACTCTTATTATTGGCATTACTGGCATCCTCCTCGACCATCACCGAACCTGAAGCCGTTGTAGTGCCCCAATTCGCTCCGCTCAAAGTGGCCGTCGGATAATTGTCGAAGTTCTCATCCAAGTATAATGAAGACGGTACAGCTCCAAATACCACTGAAGACGTACCTGTAAATATAGACAGCAGAACCGCAATCATTAGCAGCACTGCAGCTGCCGTCGGAAATTTTATTGTTAAATGTCTCATTGAACCAAGCCTCCTTCCTTATTGTTTATTGATGTACAAGCCGAGCAGAGACAGATCCTCAATGGAAATGATCCCATCTCCATTCAAATCGTACAGGTAAGGGAAATTCACTCTATCGTTAGCTAGGGTTCTGCCCTGCTCCTTCCACAGATTAGCCAGCTCAGAGGCCGCAGCCGGATTGCCGTTGAACCGAATCATCCCTGCTTGCTTATCAATAAATAAATCATTGCCTCCGCTTAGCACCAACTTCATACCCTCATCCTCAACGGTAATAGCCTGCAAAACATCGCTGCGTGTAGAATAAGTCTGCACAGGAGTTACGGAAAAGCTGCCCGTCTTACTATCAGGAGCATATTTGGCCACAAAATAAACCCATTCTCCAGCCTTGTAAGCAGCGGGAGCCGCCGAATCGGTCAGCTTGACCATAAGCTTATCCGAGTTAGCAAATTGAACAATAACTCCGTTATTATCAGACGTTCTAACATTTGTCGGATCCCACAGCGCCTTCGAATACAGATCATCCATAACCTTGCCGTTAGTTGTGGTAAATCCGGCGTTCAGTTGGTTAATGTCAGCGCTCGATAGCCATGTCGGCTTTGCCGTACCGCCCGCAGGCGCATTAACAGCCTTCAAGCCGGGCCAGCCGTTTATTCGGGCCTTGCCAGCACGAACTTCACTAGCCGAAGCCTCTCCCGTATCTTGCGTCAAATCAAGCAAGGGAGAGCCATCGCTTGCATATATACCATTGATCCGCACCATGTTAGGATCGATGCTGCCAGGCACATAGGGATAATCGGGTACTGACATATAAGGCAGACCAATCAACTGATTCAGCGATTTGTAGCTTTGATCGGAGCTGAATTGTACCGCCAATACATTATAAAGCGACGTTCCGTTCGTAATGTAATACTGCTTCGTAATGTTCGAAGTAGAAGTGGAGACACCCGTATCTTTGCGAACATAATAATTAGGCGTTGCCATATTCGAGGTCGAAGCTTTCACATCATCATATAGCCACTGATCATTGCCATCTTTAAAATACATCCCCATAACCCGATCAATCTTAGGTCCCGTTGGGGTTACAGTACCGGAATCAATCAAATTTTCAGTAAAATCGGTTCCAGATACGGAGATTGTCAGAGGCTGCCGGTTATCATTTTTGAAATAAGCCGACACCTTGCCTTTACGGAATGTATAGTCCTCCAGCTTCTGCTGCTCAGTGGATACCCATGCGTATTTTTGCAGCATATGGTGCAAGGCTACAGGACCGTGTACCGCAATATGACCCAGATTGGCCGTTTCCCCGTAGGATGGAATTAAGGCACTCGGGCCTTTGATCAAAAACCGCCCCAAATCCGAATTCAACTCTTGAGCCCAATACGATAAGCCTGAGAAGTTACCCATGTTAAAGCTGGAGCCGCCGCCCTCGTTATGCCGCGAGCCTGCGAAAATCCAACCATCGGCAGAAAGCCGCGAGTTGAAATATTGTGCCATTTCCATGCCGTCCGCATGAATGATGCTTTTGAAATCCTTAAAGCCAGCATCCTGATCAGGAATCTCATTGATAATTTCAGCCAAATCGCTCAGTGATACACCTGCGTAGCTAACATCAAACCCGTTCACCTCATAAAAAATATGTTTGCCATCCACCTCCTGCCGTGCCTCTTTCCGAAACCCTCCCTCATTCGGCAGGTTCGTTCCAGGAATTCCTTTTGTATAATAATTATAAATTTCATTTTTCAATGCCTGATCGTCATACAACACCGCCAACTCAATACCACCCAGCAGCGCTACAAGGGCTTGGTTCTGCGATTTTTGCGTGCTGAATTTGGTTACCCGGGTTAGCCATTTCCACATGGAATAAGCCTTTTCCTTGCCCTCAGCCAGCTGCTCCGTCGTGAACAGCTCTTGACCATATTTCAACGTGCTCGCCAAGTTATGAAGACCAAATGCGGTTGTCGGATAGTCTGCACCCGTTGTGCTCCCGCTGACATAATACGGCACATAGGCTTCTCCACTGTTCTTTGCACCAGTCAAAAGCTTATCCGAATTAGCTGGATTATCAATCAACTGAACACGGTTATGTAAATAGAAATCGAGAGCTTTCCTTGCTTGCTTAGCTAACAGCTCATCCGTTTTACCCGACAACTTCCACATGTAAGCAAATAGGCCGGCAGCTCCAAAGCCCGCTTCTGTGCTGCTGTTTTGTTGATCCATACCGATAAACGATGCATTGTCAAAAATAACGGTTCCCACCGCCTGATCCAGCATCAACTCAAAAGTCATCGTGTAGGCCGGATATTCCGCATCAAAAATACCGCTTAGTTCCTTCCAGCTTCCTTCTGTGGCGCTGCCATAAAATATTTTGCTGCCCACTAGCAGCCCGTCTTTATCGTTATAGCTAATTTTTGCCGCCACTCCACGTCCGTCTGCTGCCGTGAATCCAGGCAATGTTTTGTACTTGACGGAAAATACCCGATAGTCGCCGCCAAATTGCCGTGTTCCATTAGATGAAGCCTTAGCCAGCATACTAACCGAAGCGACTGTATTTATCGAAGAAGAAACGATCTGCACCCCTTTACCCGACAAACCGCTGGAGGTCTTTTGATCTATAGTCGCCTTAGTTCCATTCAGTTGATTCTCTGTCCAGGCAGGCGTTGCATCGAAATTAGCATTCGGAATCGCTGCCGCTCCTTTGTTCCCGACCTGAACGCCTGCTGATCCGGCTGCTGTGGAAATTGAAGTATCCAATCGCATCAGTCTGACGCCATCCCAATAGACCGTTCCTGACGCTCCATCCAAGCCGGCTTCCACAACAATACTGTCTGGCTGCACAGCGGGTACTGTTACTAGACCGCGAATTTCCGTCCAATCCTGTGTACCTTTGCCACCGCCACCTTCAGTAAATACATAAGGGATTTCAAGCACGGCACCGTTGGCATCCTTAAAAGAAACCTTCGCGTACACACCTTGGCCTGAACCGGTTACCTGCTCCTTTTTCACATAAGCGCTAAACAGCATCAAACTGTTAGGCTTTAATGTTACAGTCGCTGGAGTCACATAATCGACCAGTACGTCGAGCGGATTCGCAATGGTTTGTGACAGAACACCGCCGCTTTCTGATAGCGCTTCCATTTTGATCATTCTTGCAGCTTCAAAAGCAGCTTGCACATCATTTACCCAAGTGAATTGTGCTGCTCCTGAATAACTCCAGCTATCGGGTGCTGCTGCAGAAGAAGTCCCCGCTTCAAAGCCCCTATTCGAAACAATGTTACCAGTCAAAAGGGTTCCGTTGCTGACAGTCACTTTCTGCGGAAAGTTATCTGTTCTACCGTCTGGCTGTTGATTGGCGAGCAGATTGGTTTTGAAAAATTTCAGTTGTTTTTCCGCTGCACTTACATCCGGGTACACCCGGTCCACTCTATCCAAAAAAAGATTCGCATCCGGCGTAATGGTTACAGCCGCTGCCACTGACACGCTTGTAAAAGCGGATAGCGACACCAGCATTGCGAGTATGGCCGCTCCCCAAGATTTCCGTTTTCCAGCTATTTTCCCTTGTTTCATCTTGTTTTCCCTCCCGTATACATGTTTATGAGTACAGAAAATCAAGGGGAAGTAAACAACAGCTCCCCCCAATTGTAAGTATTAAAAAAAGGTTTTCGCTAACAAAATAAAATGACAAAAGACGGTAGCGATGAGATGGCAACGCAAGCTGGATTTGTCTGTAGCATCATTGATGGATTAACTTGCCTCTAGATTGTCTAAATCTCATTTTCGTGGGAATCAAGCAGCTCACTGATCAGCAGCAGAGCCAAGGCTTGCCCATAAGGCGTTGGCGTAATCTTCACTTCATTGTACGCCTCTACCGTAGGCATAACCGGCGTGCCGCCGGACACCCCGTGCACCGCGCCGTATACATCGACGTGGATCATGACCGAGTCGGCCGCCTTGCGCACGGCCTCGCGAAGCTCGGCCTGCAGCGCCGCATCGGCGATCAAGCCGCTGCGCAGCGCAAGCGCAAAGCCGTAGGCGATCCCTGCCGTCGCCGACGTCTCAAGATAAAAGTCCGGCCGGTCCATTACGGTATGCCACATACCGTTAGCTGTCTGAAGCCGGACCAAGCCCTGCACCAGCGCCGTATACCGCTCGCCCACTTCGGGCGGGATATAGGCCAAATGCTTCACCTCGGCGATGATCTCCGGCACGCCGAAAGCCACCCAAGCGTTGGCGCGGCCCCAGCGCGCCGCCGACATGTGGCTGCGGTGCAGCCCATCGAAGCCGTGGAACAGCACGCCCGTCGCCTCATCCTGCAGAATCTGCAGATGAACGACGACCTGCTTCACGGCTTCCTGCGCCATCGCCTCGTCGCCAGTCAGCGACGCGAGCCGCGCCAGAAACAGTGCGCCGACTACCAGCGTGTCGGCCCACAGCTGCTCCGGGAAGTCGACGCCTTCGGTCACTGTGTGCTCGAAGCCGCCTTCCTTCGTGCGCGGCGCTTCGTGCATGAGCCACTCGCCGTGCTCACGCACGAGCGGCATCCACTCCGCCACAGCCTCCGGCTCGCTGCGCAGCATTTCCGTCAGCGCGGCGAATGGCGCTGTCGAGTTAATGACACGCTGCTGCGCCGCCTTGTGGCGGTTGTCACGCATCCAGCGCCACAAATATTCGCGAACCTCCTTTGAGTCAGCGATCACTTCGCCATACTTCACCGCGGCGATCAAGCCAACGCCCGGCTTCCAGTCCCAATTGTACATATTGCGCTGCCAATCGCTCTCAGGTGCGGTGACCATATACTCGTATACCTGCTGCGCCTTGCTCAACAATCTTTCTCTGTCCATCCTTATTGCAGCCTCCCAATAGTTTCGCTTCAGCTAGACTCGCATCATAAACATATTCTGCGTTCCACTTTTACGAAACAGAATTCATTCCTTTCATCAGGCCTACCCTTTCACCGAACCAATCATCGCACCTTTGGCAAAATACTTTTGCAAGAACGGATAAATCAATAGAATCGGTACCGTAGCGATTATAATCATCGCCATCTTGACCGTCACGCCAATCTTTGGAGTATCCCCCGACATTGCCGCATCCACGGCATCGCTGGTCATCTGGACCAAAATTTGCCGCAGCAGCACCTGCATCGTCATTTTACTGACATCACTGTTGTACATAACCGCTTGGAAAAATATATTCCACTTGGAGACCGCATAAAACAATGTCAAAGTCGCAATAACCGGAAGTGAAATCGGTACAATGATACGCAGCAGTACTCCGATATCGTTACATCCGTCCATCTTGGCCGACTCCTCCAGCTCGGATGGTAGTGAACGGAAGAAGCTGACCATAATCATCAGGTTGAACACGCTCAGCGCACTTGGAATGATTAAGGACCATAGCGAGTTGAGCATACCTAGCTGCTTAACCAGTAAATAAGAAGGGATAATTCCCCCATTGAACAGCATTGTGAAAAAGGCGATAAACAGCATTGCACTTGCGCCCTTAACCGTCCGTTTGGATAGCGGATACGCAAGAGTCGTTGTCAGTACCATACTTATGGCCGTGCCTACAATGGTTATAAATACAGTATTTTGCAGCGTTTGAATGAACTGACGGTTTTGAAATACTACGTTGTAGGCTGCCGTCGTCCATTGCTTGGGCCAAAACAACAGCTGTCCCTCATAAACCAAATGAGATGTCGAAAATGACATTACCAATACATTCCAGAATGGAAATATCATCAATAGTGCCATTAATCCGAGGAGCGCGTAGTTAATCACTTCGAATCCTGAACTTTTCTGCCTTTTCATCGATTGTCTCCTCCCTGGAAGTTTGTTGAACCATATCTAGAATAAATAGTTATCACTAGTCTTTTTAGCCAAAAAGTTGGAGCCGAGTATTAGAACAAGCCCTACTGCCGATTTAAACAGCCCTACCGCTGCCGCAAAGCTGAAGTTGCCTTGAAGAACCCCGGCTTTAAATACATAGGTATCAAATACTTCAGCCACATCGCTAACCATTGGGTTACCCATCATGTACAGCTGGTCGAACGAAAGGCTCATAATATGTCCAATCCGCAATAACAGCAGCACAACAACTGTGCTCATCAACGCGGGAATCGTAATCGATTTCATCTGATGCCAACGGTTTGCTCCGTCCACACGCGCCGCCTCATACAGCTCGGGATTAATACCCGCCAGCGCCGCAAGGAAAATAATCGTCCCCCAGCCGGCTTCCTTCCAAATGCTTTGCAGCGTAATCATGCCCCAGAACAGTTGTTTATCGAGCAGCAGTTGTACCTTCGGAAAGCCCAATGCATGGACAATCTGTGTAACCAGCCCTTCCGAGTTCATCAAGGTGATCGTTAGTGAGCAAATGACAACCCATGATACGAAGTGAGGCAAATAAATAATCGTTTGTATCGTCCGCTGGAACCATTTTAACCGTATCTCATTAAGCAGCAATGCCAATACAATCGGAGTCGGGAAAAACAGCACCAAATTCATTAAACTGATTACCAGAGTATTACGTAAAACCAACCAAAAATCCGGATGCTTAA
Source organism: Paenibacillus sp. GCM10027630 (assembly GCF_042676305.1). NCBI lineage: Bacteria > Bacillati > Bacillota > Bacilli > Caryophanales > Paenibacillaceae > Paenibacillus > Paenibacillus sp. GCM10027630. The sequence goes on from NZ_JBHTGY010000032.1 coordinate 55,910, forward strand.
ATAGACGCTCAAAATGGGCAAAACCGACCCAATCACTATGGAGAATGCCTGCAAACGGGTTATAATCCTGAAAGGCAAGAACAATTCCGTACATCGGAACATAATCAAAAAGTAAAATAAAAGCCATTCCGGGCAGAGCCAGCAAATATAAGTAACGGTCCGTCCATAGCTTCTTCCACAGCTTACCGCTCCCAGTGCGGGCAGCGGCCGCCGGTCTTCTTCCTGGGTATGCGGCTTCCGTCCTAGTTGTCATTATCCATCACTCCCTATAGAAAGCTCGGGTACGTGCCGCTGATCTGACACGCACCCCTGTGCCGCTTCATTTATTTACCTGCAGTAGCTGCAATTTCCTCAATCCATTTAGCGCCTTCAAAACGGTCGTACCATTGTTTCACAACGCCATCCCAATCCTTCACTTCCGTATTGCCCATAATGACTTTTACTATATTGGTGTTGATAAAAGCATCGGCCTCCGCCCTATATTTCGAACCGACAGGGGAGAACGCGAAATCCATAGGTGTTGGGATTTTCAAAAACTTCTCAAGCATTTTATTTCCGTTTATAACAATTTTTTGCGCTTCCTCGGAGTTTTTCTTGCTCACGAACATTTCTTCCGTAGGCTGCATAGGCAGTGTTCTGAGGAATGTACCCGGCATATCACGAGAAATCAGCTCGCTTTTCACTTCATTCTTGCCATCTTTTTTCGTAAAATGAATACCTTCCGCACCATACAGGTTGAAAGTTTGACCTTCAGGACTTGCTCCGAAGTCGAGCCATTCCATCAGCTTTTGCATTTTCGCCGGATCTTGAGCCGCTTTTTTAGAAACGAACAAACCTCCATATTCCACGCGACCTGTAGCCCCTTGCAGTCCGGCAGGACCTTTTACAGGTTCAAAAGGCATCAGCTTGGCATTCGGGTTCGCTTTCTTAAAGTTATCTTCAAAATCGTTTACACGGGACATGTAATGGAAGAAAATCCCGGACTGACCTTTGCTGACCACCTTGGATTCAGCTGTTTTGCCATCCGTTACCGCGAAATCGGGATCAATCAGACCATCTTTGAATGCTTTATTCATCCAGGTCAAATATTCCTTGAAGGCCGGAGTCGCGAAATAAGGGACGTATTTACCATCCGCCTGCTTCACCCATTTATCTTGAATGCCGAATGGCTCTTGTAAGCCGCTAACTCCTATAAATGCATTAGCTCCAAAACCAATCTGGATGCCGTACGTATCTTTTTTTCCATTTTTATCCGGATCGTTGAAGGAAAATGCTTTGGCTACATTGTACAGATCATCCATTGTTTTTGGCGCCTGCAATCCCAAAGCATCCAGCCAATCCTGACGAATTAGCGGAGCATCGCCAGAGGCAACCGGGTTACGCACATTCGCAATCGCATACGTCTTATTTTGATATTTGGTCAGGTACAGATCCTTTTGCTTCTTTAGATTCGGATACTTATCGATGTATTCATCCAGCGGTACAATTTCTCCAGCCTTAATCATGCCTACAATAAAATCATCCATGGTTCTCCATGCAAACGCATCTGGAACATCTCCGGACGCGATTTGTACGCGGATCTTCTCTTTATAGATTTCCCAGGCATTTACTGTGAGATCAAATTGTATGCCCAGCTTATCCTGCAAATATTTCATCGCTTCATTACTGTCTGCCGAGGTGCTTGGAATCGTGTTGCCGGAGTCATAAGCCAGCTTCAGCTTCACTGGACCTGTTGGCGCTTTGGCAGCCCCACCGGTTTGAGGCTTATCCGAAGTGTTGCTTCCGCAAGCTGCGGTTACTCCTACTAATGCAGTGACCAACAATGTGCTGGCAGCCCGTTTCCAGTAAGTCTTGCTATTAACTGTCATTGTTATTCCCCTTTTCATTTTCAATTGTAAATGGTCTGTGTAGATGCTTGCTCTTTTACCTTCGCCATCAATGTATCTTTCTTCAAGCAGCTTCGGCAACGATCAATTCCGCAAAATAGCAACAAATAGCTCAAATGACCATATAACCAGACGTAAAATCGGGTAAAGCTCCCTTATTTTTTCTCTTTATCATTATTGCCAAATCGCTCATTTGCACAAAATGATACTGTTCATGCTATAATCTTACCGTTATATTTTTAAATAGAAAGGGGGGCGCTCAGTGCGTCTTCAACATTCCAAAAAAGCGCAAACACTAATCATCATGCTGCTTCTGACCTCCCTCTGCATCACAGCCATGGGTTACGCGGTATACCGGATAGCTACAGATACTTTGGTACAGGAGGTGCAGAGCGCCTACCACGTGTCCTTACAGCGCACGCAGGATCGAGTCCAAAACTACTTCAAGCAAATCGACCAATCCGTGCTGCAATTCGAAAAGCTTCCCGCTCTGGAATCGCTCATCATGCCGGGAGAAGAAGAAAATAATCTTGAGATTCTAAAGCTGCTCGAAACCATGCTGCGTATGCAAACTTCAATGGATGATGTCGATAATATAGCCCTGTACCGTATTAGCAACAAAAAGCTGTACAGCACCAATCACCAGGTTACTGCTTTTCAAGAGGACTATAGGGAGGCCATCGCCAAATTTGAGCGAACAGATAAAAACTACTCCTTTTTTAATTTGACGGTTAAAGAGACTCCTACTACAGTTTATATCCGCAAGCTGCCGATCTTTCAAGGTTCGAGAACACTCTACATTATCATTCACTTGAATCAGCAGTTCTTCGATCATATACTCGGCTCTTCCAATGAAACAAAAGGGAATTATTTCATCTTGGATGAAAACAATCAATTGCTGCAAAACCGCGGAGTCATGGACACCGCCCGACTGATGGCTTATGTGGTGCCAGAAATTTTACATGAACGCCGCCCTGCTTCGGACAAACTGTTCACGGCGTATTTGCCACCTTCTTATAATGGTTGGATATTCGGCTTCGCCACCCCAAACGAGGAGCTTTTTACGAAAATTAAGAGCATTCGCAATGTGACCTTTATTTTGGCAGCTGTGTTATTGATTCTAGCCGTATTAGTCACCATCTTCTCCACGAACCGGCTATGGCGGGGCTGGAAAGATATTGTTTCGCTACTGGATGAGCCTTCGACAGGCTCCGGGGCGTTAAATTCAACTAAAAAAACTGCCCAACGGGCCGATGAATTCCAACATATTTACGGTAAAATGCAGCGTATCAAAGAAACGAGGGATGAGCTTAAGGAACAGGTAAAGGAGCTGACGCCGGAAATCCGCGAAGCGTTCATTCGCAATATGCTGCAAAAGGGGCTGCGGTCTCAGGAGGATGTAGACAAATGCGAGCGGTATCAGATAGAGCTGCTACCGGGGGGCTACAGCTGCTTTTGTGTGGAAATTGACCAATATAAAAGTATGTCAGGCATATACTCGGAAATTGACCTGTACTACTTTCTTTATGGCCTGTCATTGGTTATTCAAGAAGTTATCGACGGGAAAGGCAAAGGTGTCGTTACCGGACACGGAGAAGGCCGTTTTCTCGCCCTCCTTTCTTTAGATGACGCAGAGGCTTCGCTTGATACGTACAAAACCTCCATTCATGAGGCGGCAAGAACGATACGCGATTTCATTGAGCAATACTTTCCCTTCACGGTTTCTATCGGCATAAGCCTGTTGAGGAAGGATTACGCGTATTTGAGTCTCTCATCCCAGGAAGCAGAGGATGCATTGAAGCATAAGCTTGTAACCGGGACCAATGAAATTATCCCGATCGAAGAATTCCGCAGGGAGGAATCAGACAGTGGTGCCTCTGCCCTGCCGGTTTCGTTCCGCGAGCTGGAAAATGACGTTATTTATGCCGTGCGTTCCCTGAACCCGGAGCTCGCTTATCGCTACATCGACCGCCTCGGAGAGCTTCAGGGCTTGCGTACCATCAGCTATCAATGGCTGCAAAGCCAGCTGACAGAGATGGTATTCTCCATCCACCGGACTATAGGCAGCACGCTGCGCAAGCCGCCTACTGAACCGCTGATGGGCGAGCTGATGCAGCTGGCGACACTGGAGGAATGGATCGCTTGGCTCAAATCTAATACCGTAGATAAGCTATACGCTGATTTGCAACAGGAGCATCTGGAGCATATGCTCAAGGTAGCCCAGCAGCTTACCGCATATATTCATGAGCATAATGAAGAAGACCTGCGTCCGGAGGGCTGCTGCAAGGCACTTAATGTGCCGACCTCAATCGGCAAGCAAGCGCTTAAGGAGGTCCATGATACGACCTTCTCGGACTTCCTGCTGCATAGCCGGATTGAGAAAGCAAAAAGCTGGCTGGTGCACAGCGAAATGAGCATTGAAGATATATCCTCGCGTCTGCATTACAGCAACGCTCAAAATTTCTCGCGCACCTTCAAGAAGGCCGTAGGCATGCCGCCCGGCCAATACCGCAAGGATGCGAGAGAACATCTAAAAACCTAATCCTCGCGGGATTAGGTTTTTTATTTTACTCCGGGATTATAGATTTCTGGGTTGCGGGTATCATTTTTTTCTATAGGATAGACTTTCTGTTAAAATCAAGTATTAGGTTTTCTTTCATATTATTTGGAATTTTTGAATCTTATTTCAAATACCAAAATTACAATGTAGAAAACAATAAATACAATGTTTATTATTAATAACTTTGTGGAAAATTCATAGTTGATTAAGTATAGGAAGAATCCTGCTATATTTAAGATTATCATTAATACGGCAAGTCCCTGTTTAATGCCTAAGAGTCTTAAATTCATCAGACCAGGGACATTTGCTACTATGATAATTAGCACTAACTCCATGCAAATCTTCCTTACATAATCTTTTTAAACTAACAAATTCAAACTACGGGTTTAACTAACGAAGGCTGTAAAAAGAATTGAAATAACAGGAATTCCTCACGCTAATTTAACTAATATACGGATTTAATTATGTTTAACTGGAAATCCTCCATCTAAATAAAGCGATATTTAAGATAATTAGGTAAACAGAAGAAATTAGCGGTAGGATTTCCAGTTATAGGGACAGGAATGCCATTAAATTCAATAATTAACATGACATTTTCCAGCTAACTCATATTCTTGTCCTAATATTTCGCTGAAAAGCCACTGAGGATTGTGTTAGGTGATATATCAGCATATTGAAAGGGCTGAATATCTATAATCGGCGAACAAACCGGCACACACTATTATTCAATAGCAAAACGAGTCAACAGGATCACTTGTCCACTTGAAATATGGCGCTTCAGGCTACTGATGATGTTAGATTATTTGGTGGATACCCGACATAATAGTCAAATCGCATTAACGAGTAACTTGTGTTTAAACATACAATCGTTATTATTTCGCGCTACAGTGGGGCATTTAGCATTTAGCATTTAGCATTTAGCATTTAGTGTTTAGCATTTAGTGTTTAGCATTTAGTGTTTAGCATTTAGTGTTTAGCATTTAGTGTTTAGCATTTAGTGTTTAGCATTTAGTGTTTAGCATTTAGTGTTTAGCATTTAGCTGCACTGAATAGAAACCGACCGCCACTTTGCATGACACAGGTTAAATTTGAAAAAACTGGATCACTTTTAGATGTCAGGACATCATTAACCAAACATAAAGGAACCGAGCTGTCTGAATCCGAACGAATACGAATACGAAATGAAGTAGTTAGGTTCAGCCAGTATTGACGCTCCACAACGAGCGAATTTTCAACTCACGGATTCCGAGCACGTTGTGGCGTTGGCATAGCTTTCGGTCCACCCCACGCTCCATAGCAAGCAACCTTAGCCTAAGCTAGCCTACTTTTTTTACTACTTGCTTACTCCATGCTTACTCCATGCTTACTACTTGCTTACTAACTACTTGCTTACCACTCTTCTTTCTTCCAGAATTGGAGCTACGGGCGACTTGCCTTCACCTAAAATTTTGGCAATAAGCACCCCGCATACAAGCGACCAGACCGGTGCAGCAACACCCAGAAAAGTTACGTTGGATACGGCAATTGCAAAAGCAAACAAGGTGGAATAGCGGTAGGACGTCTCAGAAAAGGCAGATTGCAAGCTGTTCAGCAGCACCCCAACCAGTGTGAAACCGGCAATTATCGTAATAAAATGCAGCGGAAGAATCTCAATTAGCAATACAGTACCCCAAGCAAATACTCCGAATAAAAGCACAAGACTTCCTGAAACAACCGCTGCCCAGTATCGTTTATGTCGTGGACCTACTTCTTCCTGGCTGCATACCGCGCTCATCATACCTCCCACAGTTGCCGCATGTCCTCCAAAAAATCCGACTAAGCAAGTGGCCAAGCCTGAGATGACCAGTACCTTATTAACCGGCAGCTCGTAGTCATTTTTCCTTAACGCAGCAAGAGCTACAGCAATATCATTGCTCAAAATAAGGATGGCTACAGGTATCGTAATGGACACAAAAGCTTGGAATGAAAATGTAGGCGTTATAGCTTGCGGCCATACGAAAAGGGCCTCATTCAATGGCGGAAATGACGAGCTAACGGATAATCCGATAATTCCGAAAACAAGCACACCGATAATCGGTGGAATCTTCTGCGAGATTTTGGGTATGACCAGAAAACCGGTGAGAGCGAATAAGCCTATTATCGGCGCCTGCTTGAAAGCAGGAACCATTTTGACAATGTAATTCAATACCAATCCCGCCAGCATGGCATCGAGCATCGGCCTGGGTATGTAACGAAGCCATTTGACGAAAAGCCCCGAGACGCCGACGATAGCAATAACTACCCCCGCCAGCATATAGCTGCCTGCCAGCTCGGATAACGAATAGCCCGCAGCAGCCGTACTTAAAAAGGCAGCAGCCGTGATAGAATGAGCACCAGCAATTGGGATTTTATAAATCAATGGGAGAATGAGATTTAACAAGCCTCCAATAAAATAAACGGCAAAAATCCATGAGATCAATTGAGGTCGGCTGAAGCCAGCAGCATTAGCCGTATCAATTATAAGAATAGCTCCTCCCGTGCAAGCCATTAGCGCAGATAAGATTCCGTTAGAAATCGTTTGTGTGTTCAACTTTTGCTACCTCCAACAGATGTCATACTTTTTCATCTATAATACCTTAGTTGCAGGGTAAGCGGCAAAAGCTTTTTATCGGTAAATTCAGCAAAAAGAGCAGACCGAATTCACAGGTCGACTGCCCTCTGAGATAAAGCCTCTTATTTTAAAAGTGCATTCTGTGTAATACATTAACTGCTGTCTTTACAAAAGACATCGTGACACTCATGAAGACCGACATGAGAACGCAAAATAAAATAGGCTCCATTTTCTTCAATGCCATCACCCTCCTCGCAAGATACTTGTCTATGCAAGTAAGTGGCAGGACGAATGTTAACTACGGAAAAAAGCACATCCGGAAGATGTGCTTTTTCGATGTTATTGCTTGTAAACCATAAGGTTCGTATTATAAATTGGCTAATACAAAAAGCAGGCCACCTGGTGGTCGGGCAAAACTTCTTTAAGTGACGGTCGCTCAAGAGAGCAGCGATCGAAAGCTTTGGGACAGCGTGTATGGAACGGACAACCAAGGGGCGGATTAGCAGGGCTTGGTACATCGCCCTGGAGTATAATCCGCTCCCGCCGCACCGTTCGCTTCGGCTCTGGGGCCGCAGAGAGCAGCGCTTCCGTGTAAGGATGCAGCGGCTTTTGGAACAGGCTCTGCTTGGAAGCAATCTCAACCATGTTCCCTAAATACATCACGCCTACCCGGTCGCTGATATGTTTGACGACCGCGAGATTATGCGAGATAAAAATATACGATAAATTAAATTGATGCTTTAATTCGACCATAAGATTCAGAATCTGCGATTGAATGGAAACATCAAGCGCGGAAACCGCTTCGTCTGCCACGATCAGCTTCGGATTGAGCGCCAACGCGCGGGCTATCCCGATCCTTTGACGTTGTCCCCCCGAAAATTCATGCGGATGCCGGAATCGGTCTCCTGACCGGAGGCCGACTGTCTCCAGAAGCTTGATCACTTCCTGATCGATATCCGATTTGGACGTCTGTCCGTGGATGTGAAACGGTTCTGCGATTAAATCGCGGATCGTCATTTTCTGATTGAGCGACGAAGAAGGATCTTGAAATATCATTTGAAAATCCTTGCGCAGCTTTCGCAGGCTAGCAGGGCTCATTTGCGCGATATTTTGGCCGTTGAACAGGATACTGCCCTCCGTTGGTTCCAAAACCCGCATCACCATGCGCCCCATAGTCGATTTACCGCAGCCGGATTCTCCTACGATGCCGAGAGTTTCGCCCGCATTCACTGTGAACGATACCCCATCAACAGCTTTGACGTGACCAACCGTTTTACGAAAAAATCCCGATTTGATCGGAAAATATTTTTTAAGATCCTTCACTTCAAGCAGCAGTTCGCTCATAGCTTGCCTCCACTCTGAACTAAATCGCAGCGAACGAAATGCCCCGGTTCAATTTCCCGCAATTCAGGCAATTTTCGGGCACATGAAGGCTGTGCCCTTTCACAGCGATCCGTAAACCGGCAGCCGGGAGGAAATGCCGCTGCGCTTGGCACCGTACCCGGAATCGAATACAGCACATCCTTCTCATCATCCAATGAAGGGATGGAGGCGAGCAGCGCCTGGGTGTAAGGATGCAGCGGAGTATCGAAAATCGTATCCGCATGTACGCTTTCAACAACCTGCCCGGCATACATGACTACTACATGATCGGCCATCTCGGCAACGACGCCAAGATCATGCGTAATCAAGATGATGGACGTGTTCAACTCATCCCGCATTTTTTTCATCAGCTCGAGCACCTGAATTTGGATGGTCACGTCCAAAGCAGTTGTCGGCTCGTCCGCGATCAGCAGTCTGGGCTCACAGACCATCGCCATCGCGATCATAACCCGTTGGCGCATGCCTCCGGACAATTGATGCGGGTACTCTTTCACAATGTGCTCGGCCCGGGGTACTCCAACGAACCTCAGCATCTCTACTGCCTTAATGTTCGCTTCGGCCGTGGAAACCGAACGGTGGCGCAGCAGCACTTCCGTGATCTGCTCACCGACCTTCATTACCGGATTTAACGCAGTCATTGGCTCTTGAAAGATCATCGAAATCCGATTGCCGCGAATTTCCGTCATTTCCTTTTCCGCCAGCTTCGTCAAATCTTTTCCTTCAAACCAGACCTCTCCATCAACGATACGCCCCGCCGGCTTTGCCAGCAGCTGCATAATGGATAGAGAGGTAATGCTTTTGCCGCTGCCCGATTCTCCGACAATGCAGACGATTTGCCCTTCGTCCACATCTAGATCGACACCGTCCACGGCGCGAATCACCGCGTTTTTGGTATGAAAGTATGTTTTCAAATTGCGGATTTCTATAAGTTTATTCGCCATGACAAGCTCCTCTTTCTGGAGTCACCGCTTTAGCTTGGGATCTAGGACGTCCCGCAGCGCTTCACCCAGCAGGCTGTATGCCAATACGGTTACCAAGATGAGCACTCCGGGATAAACAGCCAGCTCGGGTGCAGTCCAAATGTAATTCTGCGAATTCTGAAGCATGTTCCCCCATGAGGCAAGCGGCGGTTGAATGCCGAGTCCCAGGTAAGACAGTCCTGATTCGGCCAATATCGCCCACCCTATCCCAAGTGTCGCCAAGACGATAATGGATGAGAACGTCTGTGGAATGACATGCCGGAACAGGATGCGCCAAGGGCCGGCGCCAAGCGTTGTTTCAGCTTCAACCAAGCTGCTGCTGCGCCATTTTAGCACTTCTGCATGCACGATTCGAGCCATCTGAGGCCAGTAGGTCAGACCAACAGCAAATATGACGACCGGTGGGCTATTCCCGAATGAAGTGATTTCGATCAGAATGAGAAAAAACGACGGGATCGAAAGCATCATGTCCACGATGCGCATAATGATGTATTCTGTAGTGCCGCCGAAAAATCCCGCCATCGAGCCAAGCAAGCCACCAAGCACAACGGCAAGCGCCATGGCTGCAAGTCCAACCATCAGCGTAATTCTGCCTCCGGAAACGATCCTCGCCAGTTCATCTCGGCCAAGCTCGTCGGTTCCAATCCAGTGTGCGGCACTTGCAGGCTGCGTGACCGCCAGCGGATCGGTATCCGTAGGTGAATGACTTAGAACCCACGGAGCGATAAGTACAAATAGATGCATAATAAGCAAATAAGCTAAGGCTATTTTCCCAAGAACGGATAAGTTTCGGAGAGTCTTCTGAAAACCTGTCATCATCCCTGGGGCGGCTACGGATGCGTCGGTCCATTGTTTATCTTGCACAGCAGCCAACTTACTCATAGCGTATTCTCGGATCCAGGACGGAATATAAAAGGTCCGTCACAATATTAGTAATGATTACAATCGTTCCTACCATTAAGGTTAAGCCCATCACCACGGTATAATCACGATTGGTTGCTGCCTGTACAGCCAATCGACCCATTCCAGGCCAGCCAAACACATTCTCTACAACCACCGAGCCCCCAAGCAAAATCGGAATGATTAGCCCGACGATAGCTGCGATCGGAATGAGGGCGTTGCGCAATGCATGCTTGAAAAAGACGCTGAAGCTTTTAAGTCCCTTCGCTCTGGCTGTACGTATGTAGTCAAGATCAATGACGTCAACCATAGCTGAACGGGTAAATCGGACAATATTCGGCAGCATGAGAATCGATAAAGTCAGCATAGGCATTATCATATGCTTAGCCAAGTCCCCCAACGAAAAGACGCTGCCCGCCGTAATCATACCGGAAGGCGGAAGCATTTGGTACGTCACGGCAAAAATGATGATCAGCAAAATTCCCAGCCAAAATTCAGGAATGGCCATGCCGAAAGTAGACATAAATGTAATTGACCTGTCAAGCCAGCTCCCCCGCTTCACCGCAGCGATAACACCCAGAGGAATCCCAATCAACAAAGTAAAAACCAATGTCGCTGCTGACAGTAATACCGTATTTGGAAACCGCTCAGCGAGTAAAGTTGCAACAGGCTGTTGGGAATCAAGCGATCTCCCCAAATCGCCTTTAACTACACCACCCAACCATTCGAAATATCGTTGAACAACTGGCTTGTCGAGGCCGAGCTGCTTTGTTAGCGCTTCCCTTTGCTGCGCAGTCGATTCGAAATTCATGATGGCCGAAGGCCCGCCGGGAGCCAGGTTGATGAGGAAGAAGGTCAGGATCGACACGAGTAATAGCGTGATAATTCCTTGACCGATCCGTAAAGTAATAAATCGGGACACCAGGCAGCTCCTCCCTTTTCTTCCAAGGTGCATGGCACGTAGAATTCATTACTCGCACCCTGGAAAGAAAGTATTGTTATTTTTGAATCGTCCATTCCGTAATATGATCCTCAGCTACAATGAAGGTCGTTTTGGGCACCGTTAAGCTTTTTTGTGTAGCCACGGCCATAGTAGGATACCAGAGGTATAGATAAGGCAGCTCTTCTGCGGTTAATGTTTGCACATCATTGTAAATTTTTACCCGTTCTTCCGTAGTTTTGGCTTTACGTCCATCCTCAAGCAATTTATCGAGTGCAGCATTTTTGTAGCCTGGGATATTGTTGCCTTTACCTGCGGAGCTGCTGTGATAATAAGCTAGAACATCCGGATCGACCGGTGCGCGCCACCAGCAAAGTGTTGCATCGTATTGACGGTTTCCGACTACCTTCTGCACGTAAGTGTTCCAGTCGATAACCTGAAGATTAACTTTCACGCCAACCTTTTGCCAATATTGTTGAACCAGCTGAGAGGCTTGAACCAACACGCCGTATTGTCCGGCAGGCATATTCACCTCGAGCACCTGGCCATTCTTTTGCATGAACCCGTCCGCACCCGGCGTGTATCCAGCTTCTTTAAGCAACGATTTCGCTTTCTCCGGATCAAATGCATAATTCTTCACGTTCTTGTTGTAATATTTCTCCTGGATCGGTGCGAGTGGTCCGGTTGCTACTGAGCCGTAGCCTTTCAACACTCCCTTGATGATTGACTCTCGGTCGATAGCGTACAATAGAGCTTGCCGAACTTTGACATCACGGAAACGCTCCTGGGATTGATCCAATGCGATCCAGAAATAGTTGTTATCCAGCACTTCATTGACGTTCAGATTCGGATTCGACTTCAACTTCTCCAACAGGTTCGGATCCTGTACGTTGATCATGGAAAGCGTACCGGATAGCAGCTGTGCGATTTGTGTGTTGTTGTCCGGAATGATGTTGAAAACGATCTTGCTGAATTTGGCGCCCCCACCGTAATAATTGGGATTACGCTCCAATTCTACGAATTGGCCTGCTGAATATTTGGTGAGGATAAAAGGTCCTGTGCCAACCGGCTTCTCTTTGTTGAACGTAGTCAGCTTCCAAGGGTCTTGTCCCTCAAAGATATGCTTGGGCAAAATTTTGGCGTACCATGCCAAATAATTCGGCAAGGAGGACCAGGGCTTCTTAAGCACGAACTGCACTTGAGTTGGACTGACGGCAACAACCTTATCCACATCCACGAAGTTAGATGAGTTGCTGGCACCCAGCTCTTTCTTCAGAACGATTTCATTAAAAGTATAGACGACGTCATCGGCTGTGAATGGTTTGCCATCGCTCCAATTGACATCTTTCTTGAGATTGAACGTCCAGCTCATGCCATCGTCAGCCGGTTTCCAATCCGTCGCAAGAGCCGGGACCGGCTGGTAATCAGTGCCCCATTTGGTTAAGCCGTCAAACAAAATTTCCGTAACAGGCTGGGATTCTGCGAAGCCGGTAGGGAACCATGGATTGAAGTTAGGCTCAGCGTTAATGGCCATATTTACTGTAGCATTCGAAACTGCAGCCGTAGCCGCAGGTGCAGGCGCAGCCGAATTATTCGGCGCCGGACTGGGAGCGCTCGAGCCCGCGTTAGGGTTGATGCTGCAGCCAGAGATGGCCAGCACCCCAGCCAGAAGACAAGCGATTGTAACGGTCAATAATGGTTTGCGTTTATGCATGTGTACATTATTCCCCCTTATAATGATAAATGGATTTCACTGTGGTTCATCGAGTCGTCGGGTTGGAAAATAACCGAGAATCCTGGAAATCTTGTTGGCTGCTTCGACTGTTATTTGGCCCAACATAGGTATGTCGTCCTGGCTTACTCTAATAGTCGGCCCGCCGGCGCTAATGGCGGCAATCAATTTACCGTTCTTGCCAAAGATCGGTGCTCCTACACCAATAGCTCCTGCTTCATAATCTTCATCGCTAATGCTGTAACCCCTCTTGCGAATTTGATCCAATTCGAAACGCAGAAGATTTGGATCCGACACCGTTTTTTCGGTCATTTTCTGATAGTGCGGAACCATGCTTAATACCTTCTCCTGTTCCTCTACAGGCAAATGTGCAAGCATCGCCTTCGGACAAGCCCCCGCATGCAGAGGCATCCGTTCGCCCAGACGGGACATTAAACGCAGTCCTTGCTTACTGTGGCGCCGGGCTATGATGGTGGATTGTCCCTCAAGCAAGCAGCACAGATTGACGGTTTCACCTGTCGCTTGCTGCAGCTGTTCCATAATCGGCTGTGCCAGCTCCTCAAGCGGAGCGTCATGCTCAACTGCCATCGCCAAGTTATATACCATTGCTGTAACCAGGTACTGCCCCCCTGCTTCCATCCGCAGAAGGCCAAACTCCTCAAGTGATTTCAAGCTGCGAAACACCTGGTTTTTGGACAATCCAGTCAAGCTTTCCAACTCTCCAATAGTGAAACGGTAAGGCGGCTCACAAAACGAAAACAACACCTGCAGCGTTTTCATAACTGACTCGATGGCGTATCGGGATTCGCCAGTTTTACGTTCAGTAGCGGCAGGCAAATTCTCTTCCAAAATTCAAACCCTCCTTAATCTTAAACCTTATGTTTTGATTTATTTTAAACGCTTTTGTTTGATTTAGTCAAACAGTTTTTATTCAATAAAATAATATTTTGCAGGATTTTAGAAAATAACGTAGAATTGAACTGTAATGACTGGTGAATTCCACCATTATTTTAGTTTTTTCGTTTTTATAATCAAACTTGTTTTATTTTCAGTTAACAAAGCAGGACGATTTTTAACGGAAAGGAAGTAGGTACATGCTTAAAAAGATGAACATAAACGGCGTCACTCTTTATGTTGAGGATCAAGGCGAAGGTCCGGCGATCATTACTCTTCATGGCGGACCGGGACTCGGCTCCAGACATGGCGACGCCGCCGTCTATGGAACGTTTGCTTCCGAGGGATATCGTGCGATTTCCTATGATCAACGGGGAAACGGCCAATCGGAAGGCGCAGAGCCATACAGCCACGAGCAGTTCAATGCCGATACAGAAGCGCTGCGCACTGAGCTCGGATTAGGTAAGATCATCATAGCCGGAGGTTCTTATGGCGGGTATTTGGCTCTTGAATATGCGCTTCGGTATCCAGAGAACGTAGCCGGCATTGTGCTTCGCGATACGGCGGCTTCCAATGCTTACCGCTATACGGCACATGAACGTGCGATGAAAAGCGGCCTTCCCGGCATTACGCAGGAGCTGTTGGACCGGCTGTTCAACGGACAAGCTAAAGACAACGACGATTTCCGGTCGATGTATGCGGCTATTCTACCATTATATTGGGTCAAGTTTACGCAGGCCGATTTGGACAACCATCTTAACTCACTCATTTTTCGTTACGAAACCCACAACTGGGCATTTTCCCATAACCAGCCCAATTTCAATATCGTCGACCGGTTGAAAACGATCCAAGCTCCGACTCTCGTTCTATGTGGACGGCATGACTGGATTACGCCGCTTGAAGCATCCGAAGAAATCGCCCGTGAAATCCCGAACAGCCGCTTGGTTGTGTTTGAGAATAGCGGTCATTCCCCACAGAATGAAGAACGCGAGAAATTCCAGGCGGAAGTCCGCCGATTTTTGAACGAAGTTGTACCTACTTCCAAATAATGAGAGGCGTGATTACATCATGAATAAAAAAAATTACCGCGGTTACCAGTCGTATCAATATCTCGAGCCGGGCATAGATTTCAAGAGCTTTGAGCTTGTGAAGGAAACAACGCTGTTCCCCGAATATATTGTTCCGATAACTGAAGATCAAGAAGCACGCGTACAAAACATTCTTGCCGAAAACATCGTCATCTCGCTGCATGAACATACGTTCAAAGCGCCGGCCAACCTGAATGAATTTCTGGAATTCCGCCGTTGGGGCCGTGATTTTACTGGATACGAAGGGTTATCCCGTTCCGGGCTGGACTGCGTGTTCGATAATTTGATGAACGGCACTGCTATGATCACCTCACGCGGGGGCTGGAAGTGGGACGATATTCTTTACGATCTTGGCATGCGTTTGAGCGATATCGCCCATCAGGATATGGTCATCATGGGCTTAACCACGGATGATATTCGCCGTGCCAAGCAAAATGGTCAAATCGCATTCGTTGCGTCTATTGAAGGGGCCAGCATGATTGAGAATGAACTTGACCGCCTCGATATTCTTTACGGCTTCGGTGTTCGCTGCATGGGGATCGCCTATAGTGAAGGCAACTCCCTTGGCATGGGCTTGAAGGAAAAAAGTGGCGGATTAACCGAATTCGGCAAGCAAGCCGTACGCCGTATGAACAAACTCGGCATGGCCATCGATGTTTCTCACTCCAATGACCAAACCTCTCTGGATACCATTGAGGTGAGCGATAAGCCGATCTTCATCACACATGCCGGAGCTCGTGCTCTGTGGAATACGAACCGCCTCAAGCCGGACGATGTCATCAAAGCTTGTGCGGCCAAAGGCGGAGTTATCGCGATCGAAGCAGCACCGCATACAACAATCACCCAGAACCATCCCAAGCATAACATCGAATCCTTCATGGAGCATTTCGAATACTGCGTCCAGCTTGTAGGAATAGATCATGTTACGTTCGGACCCGATACTTTATTCGGCGACCATGTCGCTATACACAAAGCGCTTTCCGAAGCGCTGTCGCTTTCCGCGTCCAAAGGCAACATGCCATATGAGAAGGTGGAATATGTCGAAGGACTGGAAAATCCCGGCGACTGCTTCCCGAATATCGTCCGTTGGCTCGTTAAGCATGGCTACTCCGATCAAGATATCGCCAAGGTGATCGGCGGTAATACGATGCGGGTATTGGAAGAAGTATGGTGCGACCCGAAGAAGCAAGGCCACGGACCGAATCACAAGTAAACAATGGATTCTGTATTCCTTACTAATAAAAGACCTCCGATCCCCGTTGAATAATGGGATTGGAGGTCTTTTCATTTTGCTTTTATGAACTAACTTTCCCCGACTTCGTAATCCGAATCACACTGCCACCATTAACTTTAAGCGGAAGATGCAGCGTATCGTTGCAGGTTACCGTTTCCTTGCGCACCGTAATTTCAGTGGAATGCTTAAATCGGTAATGGTCCAAGGGACCGAAAACCTCCTCATAGATCTCCGCTTCATAAGCTTCCCCGCTCTCCAGAAAATCAAGGGAGATATGAGCCTTTCTTCCTCCAGCGGCACATATGGAGCCCACGAACCAATCTTCCCCGCTTCTTCTGGCCATTGATACAAAACGTCCTGGGTAGCCCTCGAGCAGAACGGTTTGATCCCATGCCGCCGGAACCTGCTTCAAGAACGGATTCCCGATGCTTTCCTCATATGCTTCAATCGAATCAGCAAAATTTTGTACGGCCGATTCGAAAATAACCGCCAAAGCCAATTGATGGCAATGCCCTGTACGAGTCAGCCTTGAAAAAGTAACCGGCGTATAATCCATTGCCCCCACGACGTTGCGTGTGAACGGAACTGTGCAATTATGAGCTGCGTTAGGCCCTTCGTTCAAATCATTTTTCCAATATTCAGCTCCGAGAATACCTTCTCTGGTCATGACATGCGGCCAACGGCGCTCCTCCCCAGATGGTTTGGTTGAGCCATGGTAATTGATCATAAGTTTGTATTCCATCGCAACGCGAGCAATCATGTCATACACCTGGATTCGCTCTTGAGCATCGCTGTCGAAGAAATCAACCTTGACCCCTTTCACTCCCCAACCAGCCCAAAGCACGAGCTTCCGTCTGCATTCATCTTCCTCTTTCAAATTTTTGAAATGGGACCACAGCCAAATGCCCACCCCTTTCGGTTCTGCATACTGGATCAGCTCTGGGACATCTGTAGTGCTTTCCTCTCGATCCCAACCACCGTCAACAAGCGAATATTCCCAGCCCATCTCAGCGGCAAAATCAACAAAACGCTTTTGTTTCTCCTGATCTCTCGGGGACATGCTGTCAGGATGCCAAGACCAAGCGGAGCGGCCCGGTTTGATCCATGAAATATCTTCGACCTCCGAAGGCGGGTTCAAATGGAACACCAAAGTGGATTCCACAATAGCAGCCAGATCGCCGCCGATGATCGCAGTTCTCCAAGGTGTGGCAAATGGACCCTTCGTCACATTCGGCACTGCCTGATCCGGGGCGAAGGCAAGATCGAGCGTACGCAACTTCTCTCTGCTTACTTTCACATGAGATGCGCAGTATTCGCCATATACGGCTGCTTCCGTCAGCAGCATCCAGCCGTCATTGCCCACCTGGAACAGCATCGGGAAGGCGTAATCCTCTTCATCCATTAGCTCAAGCATACTGTGATCATAAGTTCGCTCATAACATTCCATGAACTTTTGTGCCCACACATTAACAAGTGTCTCCTGAGGCAGTACAAATTCGGTAGGTTCAGAAGTAATCTGTATTTCTCCTTCTTCTGGAAGCTGATAGCGAAACGCAATGCCATCGTTATAAGCACGGCACACCAACAGCAGCTCATGCCCGTTTTTATCCAAGTAAAGCGTTAGCTCATTAGCGTGATTTAAATAATGACTAGTTTTTCCATGAGGAAGCTTGTAAGCTTCATCAATGACAGTATGGACAGCTTTATTGAACGAGAGTCCCTCCGTATAGCTCTCCCTCTCCGTCACGATCCCTAGAGAAGAAAACGCCAGAATAGACTTTCCAGCTCTGTTTACCGTATACCCCAGCTTTCCTTGCCCATCCAGCGCTACAATGAATTCAATGGAACCATCCGGAGATTGAAGTGACCAGCTTTGCTCTACTAATGATCCAACCGCTTGCTTCATAATACAATAACCCTCCCAAGCCTATTTGATTGATTCGCAGCATTTATCCCTTCAAGGAACCGATCATGACACCTTTGACAAAATGCTTTTGCACAAAAGGATACATGATAATCAGTGGCAAGCTAGCAAAAATAATTAAAGAATATTTCAACAGCTCGTTCAAATACAGCCTTTGGTTCTGATCCGCTACATCCAATGTCAAATTGTCCGATGTATTTAACAGCAATATTTCTCTCAAGAAAATTTGCAGCGGATATTTGTTTTTGTCCGACAAATACAGCAAAGCATCGAAAAAGCTGTTCCAATGATCCACTGCATAAAATAAGCTAATAACAGCGATAATTGCACCCGACACAGGCAGCACAATGCTCGTCATAAAGCGGAAATTACTACAGCCGTCGATCTTCGCTGACTCGAGCAATTCATCGGGAATATTACTGCGAAAGAAGCTCATAGCCACAATAACATTAAAAACGCTAAGTGCATTCGGTATAAGCAGCGCCCATCTTGTATTAAGAAGACCCAGATCCTTAACCAGCAAATAAGTCGGAATCATTCCACCGGAAAAAATCATCGTAAAGGTAAACAATAACAAGATAAACTTGCGGCCAGACAAATCTTTCCTGGACAGCGGATATGCAGCTGCAATAGTCAGGACAACATTAATACAAGTGCCTATAATCGTATAAAATAAACTGTTCGCGTATCCCGTCCATACATTTTTGTACGCAATAACCGCTTTATATCCTTCCAAACCAGGCTCCACTGGCAGAAGCCATACTCTCCCCGACATCAATGCCCCAGGCGAACTGAAGGAAGCGCTGATAACATAAATGAGCGGATACGAAACGGCAAGCAATATGATACATGAAAGGATGCTAATCAGGACGGTAAACATTTTGTCACTGCCCGTTTCTTTCCCGATCCTCTGTTCTTTCATCATCTTCCCTCCTTGTGCTTATCTTCCTTGCAAAAAAAGCTGAAGCTGGCATTGCAAGCAGGAGCCTCTGCTTTACCATAAGCTGGTATCATTCACCTTTCGGGCGATGCGATTGACCGCTATGATCAGAATAACTCCAATGATGGATTTGAATAGACCAATGGCAGCAGCGTAAGAAAAGTTCGGCATTCCGGAAATGATGCCCACTTTATAAACATACGTATCAATGACTTCCGATGTCGATACATTGAGAGGATTTTGCAGCAGCAGCACCTTTTGAAACCCGATATTCATGATACGGCCGACATCCATAATAAGCAGGATAACGATCGTCGGTAAAATCCCGGGAATGTCGATATGCCATATCCGTCTCAGCTTGTTGGCCCCATCCATCCGGGCAGCCTCATGAAGCTGCGGGTCGATTCCTGATAAAGCCGCCAAATAAATGATGGAGCCCCAACCAGCCTGCTGCCACACTCCAGAGAACACATAGATGGATTTGAAATATTCAGGAGTTCCCAAGAAGTTAATCCGTTCTCCGCCTAATGCCACAATCATTGTGTTGACAAGACCTTCACGTGAAAGCAGCTGCACGATAATGCCAGCAATAACTACGATTGAAATAAAATGAGGCGCGTAGGTCGTCATTTGCAGCAGCTTCTTAAACCTTTTACTCGGTAAATAATTAATACATAATGCCAAAATGATCGGAGCGGGGAATCCGACAACAAGGTTATATACGCTCAACGTCAGTGTATTTTTCAACACATTCCAGAAATCATACGAATTGAAAAATCGTTCGAAATGTGTGAGCCCCACCCACCTGCTGTTAAAAACGCCCTGGACCACATTATAATTTTTAAATGCGATGACAAGACCTGTCATGGGAACATAATGGAATACAATTACATATACAAACGGGATTAAGAGCAGCGAATAGAGCTGCCAATTCTCCCTGATCTTTTTCAACTTTTTGAGCCTGCTATTAGCTGAAGCAGGGACATTGGCAGAAGGATGCAATTGGGTTTTAGCTTGATTCAACATTCGGAATCCTCTCCTTTGGGTAATTCTCCGAAGATCGCAAAGTAAGATTAACGATGCAATCTCCGGAGTCGGAGGCCCTGCTCATTCATTGTGAGGAAGCCGGATTACTTTTTGATTTTCGAATAATTTTCACGCATGATTTTTAAATATTGCTGCAATCCTGCATTGTCCAGTTCCTGAGTGTATTTACCCCAATCCTTTTCAATATCCAGGGAACCCGTAACGAATTTGAGCATAAAATCTTGTACGACTGTCGTAATGTTCTTTTGGATATCGCCGAACTTCGCCAGGTCTTCTTCTTTGAAGAACATATGAGGAACCTGCATTTCCGCCTTGGAAAACGGTTTGTACAGCTCCTTGGTGTTCGCCTGCAGCCTGACTTCCGTTTCCGCTTCCGGTGTGGCAGCCAAGGACATGCGGAAAGCTTCATCCTGGTATCGAGGGGCTGTTTGCGTCCAGCGGTTATTATTTTTTGTGCCGAACGGCATGATCATATGATAAGTAGCAGGTCTTCCGTCTATCCCTTTCATGCCGGCATCCGGCTTCTTCCAACCGACGCCTTCCTGCCCCAGATAATCGCTCCAGCCTTCATTAAGCTTGGCATGCTCATCGAAAAACCAATCGATCCAACGCATGCTCGCTTCCGGATTTTTATTGTTTCTTGTTATAACAAACGCTCCTGCGCTTGGAACATGTCCTCTATCGAACCCGAAGAATTGACCGTTCGGACCTTTTAATACCGGAACGGCAACATAATCCTTATATCGGCCGCTTGGTCCATTATCAATGGTCATGTTGCCCCAATACAGCGCGGTTCCCGCTCCAAGTCTTGAGCCCGCAGGATCTTCGGCCAGGGCAGTCAACGCTTTGCGGTCTTGAATGAACGCATCCGGCTGCAGCAAACCGTCCTGCACGAGCTTCCGTATGTATTTAAGCCCTTCTTTGTAGCCCGGCTTATCAGCTGCAAATTCAACCTGCCCTTTGTCGACCATTAAGTAACTCGTTTTGTCGTAATATATGAAAGACTGCATAATGAAGCTTTCCGGCTCATTATTCGAATTAGTCGTTCCATTCGCCCCTGACAACGGGATTTCATCTGCCTTCCCATTGCCATTCGGATCTTTAGTCTTAAATGCCATCAATACATTATAAAGCTCCTCTGTTGTCGTTGGGATTTGTAAGCCAAGCTTGTCAAGCCAAGGCTTATAAATAAACATCTTTTTGGGCATTGTCGCATGAAATGTTTCCCCTACGTTCGGAATCGAATAAATCTTTCCGTCCGGCGTGTACATATATTGGTCAAGCCATGGCGAATTTTTCATCATTTTCTTCACATTAGGCGCATACTTCTCAATCAAATCATTGAGTGGCATAAACAATCCTTGGCTTCCGTAAGCGACCAACTGGCTATCCGTAATGCCTGCAGACATGAATACCTCGGGGAGATCCCCTCCGGCCAGCTTCACTTGAAGCTTCTCCGCCGCCGCAGACTTCGGCACAACCTCCCACTCTACATGAACATTTGTTTTGCTTTCATACCATTTCGTAAAATCATTGGTTTCCAGGTTTTCAACGTTTACATCCTGCTGAGTAAATACTTTCAGATTGA
Source organism: Paenibacillus sp. GCM10027630 (assembly GCF_042676305.1). Lineage (NCBI taxonomy): Bacteria > Bacillati > Bacillota > Bacilli > Caryophanales > Paenibacillaceae > Paenibacillus > Paenibacillus sp. GCM10027630. The sequence continues at coordinate 77,596 of NZ_JBHTGY010000032.1, forward strand.
TCTTTTCATCTGAAATCGGATACGTCCCAACCGGATTAATTTTCGCCCCATTGTTCTCTTTGGCACCACTGTTAGTGCCATCCTTCGTTCCATTGCAAGCGCTTAAGACCACAGACATACTGAGTACCAAACAAAATGACGATACAAGTAGTTTTTTCCTTTTCATCGGCCATACTCCCTTTTTAAAACTTTATCTTACTGCTCTCTCTATTATTATCAGCCAATGCCGACTAGCTCACAACAAGGCAATAGGATTAAAACCATAGTGATTTTTAGATGATTCCCAGGTTAATAGAAATTAAGAAAAAATTCTGATCGGAGCCCTTTCGATGGGGATACATTCGTGTTTTAATGGTAGCTTTGTTTGTGATAATGAAAGGGCTGTCCCAAAATTCATTTTGGAACAGCCCTTTCACGCCCTTCTTAGGTATTCTCAGCGAATAGCAGATATAAGGTCGCTTTCCAACGCGTGCTAATCGCGGGCTTCGGGATTCGTTTACAGTATGGCATGGGCAGCCTAGCGATCCCCACGCAATTATCAGGAAATTGTCACGTTATTTTCTCCCAAAAATAGCATTCCAAGCCCTATAACTGGAATTTCTCATGCTAATTCTAAGGATTTTGGCTGATCTCATCCCTATCACCTCTATTAGCAGGAGTTTTTCCAGTTAGATTGCTTTCAAACGATATCCAGGCTGGATTAACGGGAGGATTTCCATCTATCGTCTTTCTTTCCGCAGCCGTAAGAGTGTCCTAGTCTCCTTTACAATGCAAGAAACTTTGAGCATCGGTTCTCGCTCCATGACTTAAACAACATTAGAAAGGGTATCCCCACTTTAGTGTGTAAAGCACTTAAACTTTCTTATACGTCAAAAAAATCGGGAGCACACCCGATTCTTGAAGCATTTCTGACGAAAATGTCTATTCCACATTCAACTCAACCAGACGCCTGTACTCTTTGGGGGTCACCCCAAAGTATTCTTTAAACAGCTTGGAGAAATGCTCGCTATTCTCATAACCGACCCGGTTGGCAATTTGGTAAATTTTAAGCTGTTGGTCCAGCAGCATGAGCTTGGCTTGATTCATCCGAACCTCGACCAAATAATTCCATATCGTTATCCCTGTGCTTTGCTTGAACAATACGGTTAAATAAGATCTGCTCATCGGGATCAGATCCGCAAGCTCCTCCAGATTGATTTTTTCCGCATAATGCTCATCGATATATTGCTTTACGGAACCGACAACCTTAGCGTTCTCTTGAACGGCGCCACCCTTCACCATCTCGAATAAATCCAATATACCTCTCTCCAAGCGCATGACTGCACTTAGCCGAAAGTAAAATCGGGCATCTTCATGATGCAGAACTAACGATTCAAAGCCTAGTTCACTGTCTCTGACAGCTGTCATTGTAGGCTGTCCCAGCTTCACCTCTGCTGCCACCATCTGAATCCATGTGTAAGACAGAGCCTCCAACAAATACAAGGCCCCTCGACTCCACTCCTCCATACTATTGAGCGTATCTGCCACAAGCAGCGGGTATTTGGTGAACTGACGCGTTACAATCAAATCTTTCCAACGGCTCATGAGAGCTTGTGATTCGTGGATCCGCTTGGCCATCACATGATAAGCTCGATCTTTGCGTCGTTGATCAATCTGATTGCATGCATGATCTAGAGATTCGCTCAGAATTTCACGCTCAATCGGCTTTAGAATATAATCGGTGACACCCAGCTGGATAGCTCGTTGAGCATATTGAAAATCGTCGTAGCTGGACATAATGATACACTGCATCCATGGGTATTTCTGCTCAAGTAGCGGAATCATCGTCAATCCATCCATGATGGGCATACGAATGTCCGTTATGCAAATGTCTGCATAATTGCTTTCCAGCCACTTGAGCCCCTCAGCCCCATTGGAAGCCTCACCACAAATCTGCATGGTTTCATCGCCCAGCTGCTCCACCTTCGCGATAACGCCCGCACGAATGTGCTGCTCATCGTCGATAACTAATATACGTTTCACAGATGCTCCCCCTTACTGCTGTTGATTGCTTTTAATATAAGGAAATACAATTTGCACATAAGCCCCGCCCGAACTATTATTACCTATGGTCAGCCCCGCTTCTGCAGAAGTGTACAAGGTTGATAAGCGGTATTGGATATTCAGCAGACCTATTCTTTGAAAATGGCTCAACTGGAAATTTTTCCTCTGCAGTTCACCGGTCAGACTGTGCAATCGTTCCTCGTCAAATCCTTTACCATTATCGGATATGATCACTTCGACATGCCGATCCTCCACATTCCGAATAGAAATGGAAAGGTCAATGGATTGACCCGTAGTTTCCAGACCGTGTTTAAGAGCATTTTCGGCCAATGGCTGTAAAATAACCTTTAAGCATTCCGCATCCCGACATGACTCATCCATCTCCAGATGATAAGTAAACTGTCCCCGGTAACGAATGCGTATGATATGGAGGTACCGCCGCAAATGCCCAACCTCGTCGTTTATGGTAATACCCACTTGCTTATTATTGGCAATATATCTGAACATATGGGCAAGTGAAATTGTGATTTCCTCGATGTCCCGATGCTGGATCTGTGAAGCCATTGAGTTAATGATTTCGAGCGTATTGTACAAAAAATGGGCGTCTATCTGGGATTGCAGAGAAAAGAGAACGGATTGCTGCTCTGCAAGCTTCGATTCCGCAAGACGTTTGATCTGATCTTGCAAATCCTCCAGCATCGTATTATACGATTGCGCCAAATGGGTTATTTCATCCTGGCCCTCCACGGGCACGGGAACGTTAAATTTTCCTAACCCCGTTTGTTTCATCGACTGCTTCATTTTGGTCAGCCTGCGTGTGATCGAGAACGAAGCAAAGACGATCAAAGCTACCGAAAGTATCAGGCAAATAATCGTAGTAGCCAGCATCACATTACGAATCTTAAAAATGCTTTGAGCGATCTCATCGTACTGTAAAATAATGACTGATTTCCAATCCGTATTCGCTACCGGATCATAGATAACGATTTCCTTGGTATCGTCCAATACGAAAGCTCCTTCAGCAGAATCCTGAATTCGTTCTGTCATAGCCTGATTGAGTGGAGATAAGAACAGGTCCTTGTTAGGGTGCGCTACTATCGTTCCACTCGAATCCACAATAAGTCCTGTACCGTTGTCGCCCAAATGCATTTCATTCAATATGCTCTGGAGCAAATCCGGACGAATATCAATTTTTACATAAGTGGCCCCTTTAAATCCGAAACGTTTAATGAGTGATACGACCGGAATCGTAATAGGGTTAAGCCTGGAATCCATGTAGCTGTGGCTTTCTTCCACATGATAGCTTATATTTCCCACTACCGGAATTTCCCCAAACCAAGGCTCGTTTTTCATCGAATATCCGATGCGCTGTGCCCATTCAGGAGAAAAGAACGTCTGGTTTTCATTTATATTATAGAGACTAATCGATACAATCTCCGGATGAACATTAGCAAAGGGCTGGAGTTGATCCTTTTGAAGTATGGAATAAGGTACTAGTGACTCCACTTTCTTGTTAATGCTTAGGTTGGTCCATGTAGTCATTTCCTGACTTGTTCCAAGCGTCATCAGGAATCGCTCATATTCTTGTAAATAACGGCCCAGGTTCAAGTTAGCCTGCTTCAACACAAGCCCGCTCAGCCTGACTTCATCCCGTTCGATAACAGTCGTTACTTCCTTATTGACGAATAAACCTATCACTACAGAATTGCATAAAATGATAGCAGCAAATACGGAAACTAACTTCCATTTCAAGCTGGATCTCCAATTCGCTGTCCATCGTTGATATAGCTGCAATACATCTACCTCCCCTGCCAGATGAACAGTTTAAATTATCATCGTTTCTTGGGAGTTTGGCAATAGCCGACCCTGTAAAGACTTGTCCTTTAACCGTTCTCATGAGACAATTAGAAGAAGTCATCGGGGTAGATTTAGGAGGGGTTTTATGGTACATGGTTATCAAGAGAAGCGAGACCTGGAGCGTACGGCGGTAAAAATTTTCATCCAGATCTATAACCAAAACCATGATAAAAAGCTTAGGTTGCTGTACCAGCGGGAGCGCCCGGATGCAGTGCTGCAGGATTCGTACCATAGAAAAATGGGGGTGGAGATCACCCATTTATTTTATGATTCGGAAGAAGCCAAGATGCTGTTAGGCCGTTCTAAGGAAAGCGTCCACAGCCTTGAGGTTATTGAGATGTTAATCGAGGAATTAAACAAAAGGATCCAAACGAAGGAAATCAAAATAGATAAGTACTCCACCACTTACCCTATTGCGCTAATTATTAGAAATGCTTCCCCAGCCTTCGGAATGTCAGATATATTGCGTGCCAAAGAATTGATCTATAAACCTCAAGGAAAGTTCACCCATATATGGTTTATTTCTCGAGATGGAACGGATGAATGGTTGATGAAGGATTTACATGAGCTTTGCTAGCTGGGGCAAACTTATTTTTAAATACGTAGATAAGCTCGTAAATAATTGGCACGATAACCAGCGTAAGAAGCGTGGAGGTCGTAAGCCCTCCAATAACTACCACAGCCAATCCTTTGGAAATTAACGTCCCTTTGGAAAAACCAAGAGCAAGCGGCATCAAAGCTAAAATGGTCGCTCCTGCCGTCATAATAATCGGCCTCAATCTCGTCATTCCTGCTTCTACAAGCGAATCATGAACGGAGTGCCCCTGCTCTATAAGCTGCTGAACACGATCAATTAGCACAATAGCATTAGTTACAACGATACCGATCAGCATCAAGAATCCTATCATTGATGTTATATTGAGCGATTCCCCAGTAACGAGCAGCCCCAACAGACCCCCAATAGCTGCCAGGGGCAGGGAAAATAAGATGGCGAACGGAGCGCTGGCATTGCCGAAGGCAAGCACCATAACCAGGTAGACAATAAAGATGGATGCTGCCATGGCTGCGTACATTTGCGAGAAGCTATTGTCGATATCATCAGCGACCCCCTTCACCTCACGGCCTACACCTGGGGGGAGATCCAGCTTTCCTAGCTCCATTGAAATTTTATTGCTTACGCCGCCTTTATCCTTGCTGTCGATTTTGGCAGTTACCTTCAACACCTGCTTTTGCGCTTCGCGACTTATTACAACCGGTGCATCGATTAGTTTGACCTTGGCAATTTCATTAAGTTGAATAGTTTGGCCCGTCTGTGACTTCATAAGCAGCGTTCCCAGCTTGTCAACGGAATTTTTATACCTCGGTTCCAGCATCACCTTTGTCGCATAGGTTACATTATCGAACTTCAAATCCCCGAGCTTTTCCTCTTTGATCCAGTTATGCACATTTTCCAGTACTCCGGCGGTTGTGAATCCATAGATACCTGCTTTATTTTCATCAACTGTAACCTCGACTTCCGATTTGGACTTACTAAGACCGTCGGTAATATCATAAAGCTCGGGAAACTCCTTCATCTTCTCTCTGACCATTAACACCGCTTGCTGCAGGTAAAGCTGATCATCCCCTTGCAGTGAGTAAGAGAAATCGACACCGCCGCCGCTGCTCCCCCCGCTTAATAATTTACCTTTTACAGTAGCACCTTTCGGAAGTAAATTGAGGATCTCAGCTTCATATTTTTTAACCGCTTCATTGGCATTTGCAGTCTTGGCAACCTTGGTAAACATCGAGGTTCTATAAGCCGTTCGTTCACTGCTGAAGCTGTAGCCGACAAGCGCCTCATTGTAGATGAATAAAGGGTTGCCCTCTTGATCCCTGGCATCTCTGAGCATAGCTTCGATTTCCTTCGATTTGGCATTCATCGTTTCCATCGATGTTTCTCTCGGCATCTCAATTTGATAAAAAATTTGTCCGTCAGACTCGCCCTCCGGCATAAAGTCCTTAGCAAGCTGCGGAACGATTAGTACCATAGATAGAACAAACACGAGACCTGCGATGACCAAAGTTTTGATCCGGTGCTTCAGCGACCATATCAATGCTCTTTTGTAACGGCTCCCCATCCAATCAGCCTTGGACTCATCATGCTGTGGTATTGCACGGTTGTTCATTACCATAAGCTTCGCCAGCATCGGTATAACCGTCAACGCGACCAAAAGTGAGGATAACAAGGCACAGCCTAGCGTAAGAGCAAAGGGGCGAAATACTTCTCCGATCTCCCCGCTGACGAAAGCGATTGGAGCGAAAACCCCGACTGTCGTTATAGTTGAAGAGGTGATAGCTGCGGAAACCTGCTGAGTTGCCAGCTTGATCACGGATTCATTACGTTCATGAGCTTTTTGTAATTCGCTGTATATGTTTTCAATAACTACGATACTATCATCCACAACACGTCCAACCGCTATAGCTAAACCGCCTAATGTCATAATGTTAAGAGAAATACCGAGCGGATTCATGAACAACAAGGTAATGAGGATCGAAAGCGGAATTGAAACCAATACAATCAAGGTCATTCGTACATTTTTTAAAAACAGAAATATCATGAGAGAGGCCAACAAGGCACCCAGAATTCCTTCCTGGACCATGCCATGAACCGACTCTTTTATTAAAGTAGCACCATTCAGAACAATATGAAACTCCACTCCGGGCAGCTTCTGCTCCCATTCTGCGATCATACGGTCTACTGTGTTGGCAAACTCGACTTCATTCGCTCCTTTTGTTTTGTATAAAATTACGCCAATGGCTGGCTGATCATTCACCCTTGCAATGAAGGTCGACTCACTGATCGCTTCTACCTTGGCTAGCTGCTTAAGTAAAAGCGTCCCCCCTTGAGGTAACGATATTTTGAGATTTTCAAGATTATACAGGGAGTTGAGCTGCCCTCGAACCCGGACCATATGCGTATTTCCATTAAAATCGACCAAGCCTGCGGGTGTTGAAACTAAAGATGCCTGAATTAGGCCAGTAACCTGCCCCAGTGTAAGTCCGTAATTATTAATTGCCCCGGCATCCAATTTGATGGTTAACACACTTTCTTGATTTCCAGCGGAGTCAACATGGTCCATCCCGTTAATGGATTCAAAGCCGGGAAGGATAATATCCTTGTACATCTTATCGAGCTCATTCTGATTCATCCCATCACTTCCATATACGGCCATGTAATATACGGGACTGGAGGCGAAGCCATCCGTAAGCACCTTGGGCTTTTCCGCGCTTTGAGGCAGACGGACATTGGTGACGATGCTTTCCGCTTCTCTTTTGGCATCCTCCACTTTCTTGCCTTGCTCGAACTCCAAAACAATGGTTGAGCTATTGTCCTGCGAGGTGGATGTTAGGCTCTTCAGTCCTTGCAAGCCTGACACGGCTTTTTCGATCGGCTTGGTGATTTGTTCCATAATATCCTTAGGCGGAGCCGTATATTGGGCGGTGATGTAAACTCGCGTAGATGAAATATCCGGCATCATCTCAACCTTCAGCGTCGTTGCGGCATAACTGCCTCCCCCAAGCAGCAGCAGCATAATGATGAGTATGCCTGCAATGTTTTTCATCGAAAAATCAGTTAACTTGCTCATCCTTTTTACTCCTCCATAACCCTGCTAGTTAATACAGACACACTCATCTTATCTAAAACATCTGAGGATTAAGTGATGGAATCTCTTAATTTATTCTGAAGAATTACTGTAGATGTGCATAGGATTTTCACTGTTTTTTACTTTTGCCCAAAAATAAGAAGATACCTATAGCTATCAACACAATGGCGCCTACGTAGGAGCCCATTAATTCAAACAGCTCGGTAATCCACTGCGGCTTCGTGCTGAAAAAGAAGACCAGCATACCTCCGGCAATGAGCAGCAGCCCGAATTTTTTCGGATTGGATGTTAGGCCCAGCGGCACGTCAAACCACTGATTCATTTGCTTGAAATCCAGGTGCCCATTATAAAGGAAAGCATTTCTGGCATTGACCTTTTCGGTTGAATGCATAACGTCAAAAAGGCTATAGAAATAAATAACCGGAAACATCAACCCAAAAAAAGTCTGCACCGGGTTTCCCCCATTTTTATCGCCATCAAACGCTATGATCATGCAGATGTCCAAAACGATGAGCATCATTACCAGCAGCCCTTTTTGCATCAAACCCAAATAGAAGTGTCCGGTACCCGGGATGAAAAATGCTAACAATCCAGCCATCAGCTTGCTTTTATGTGCATAGGGAATGAAGGGCGGCGGAGTTAACGGGGGGCTCATTTGTTTAAAACGTTCTTCCATAAACGGATCCGTATCCTGTTCTTCATGCCTTATGTTTGAATGTGAATTATTAGTCAAATGTTCGTCCATAGCTGTTTCCTCCTAAATGTTTATTTATGATAAATGATTAAATAATGCAGCTATTTGATCCAGCAATTTATAGCTGATGGTCATTGATTTCAATATCGTCTCCTGCACACTAAAGCTAAATTGTCCGGCCCACTGATTTACGATCCGATGCAGCGTTCCGGAGGCTATGAAAATGTAAGTACCTGTAAATGCAATCATGGCGTGCATAATCTCCGTCCTCCAATTGGTGTAGCTTTTCTGCCCTGATGGAGCCTCTGACGAACCCTGATTCGCTACTTGGCCTGCTGCAGAAATCGAATCCATGACACGATCGGTGAAATCGTCGGCGGGCTGCAGGATAGGAAGAATGTCAAGCAGTTCGTTTATCGTCCGTTCCAGCTCAAGCTTCTCCAGACAAGCTGCACAGCAAGCCAAATGAGCATCCATCCATTGTTGTTCAAGCATCGTGCAGTCGTTAGTGAGGTAGCTGATCAGCAGAGCTTGGCTTGGGTGTTTTTTACGAAGACTCATCCCTGTTCACCTCCAACCATTTTTCCTTAAGCATCATTTTTCCACGGTACAGCCGGTTTTCTACTGCTTTAAGCGACAAATTAGTAACCGTGGCGATTTCCTGATACGACATTTGCTTATAGTGATACAAATACAAAATCAAACGGTATTTCTCCGGCATGCTTGAGAGCAAGGATTGTACAAGATGTCTCGTTTCGTTCAGCTCCGCCTGTTCCTCCGGCCCCTCCGAGCGTCTCGCAAACCAGCCCTTGACTTTATCCAGCACTGTCTCATTGAGCTTCTGTCCCTTAGACCGCTGGTAGTCCTTCACCAAATTGACAGTCAAACGATACAGCCATGTTGTAAATTTGGCATTGCCCTGATAGCCGTCCAGAAATCGGTACAGTTTAATAAATGCCTCCTGAGATAAATCCTCCGAGGTTTCGCGATGCTTCAACATCCGGTATATCAATGAGAAAATATAATTTTTATGCCGGTTCACAAGTATTCGATACGCATCCTGATTGCCTTGACGGACTTGTTCGACCAGCTGCTCATCCGTCCATTGCTCCATCGCTTCACCACCCAATTAATTTCCAGAAACGTGCACACGCAAGCCTAAACTATATAAATAAAGGGCTTCGATTCCACGTGAAGATCAGTTCCTTGCACCAGTTAAGCTTTTGTTCAAACAATTAAGCGATATTGTATCTGTTTTCCTTCTGTTATATAAGACGAGAAACGGCGCTGTCCCCCTCAGAAAAATAAAAAACATTTTTTCCCATTGGTTTTAGATGAAGAAATATTCTGGGAAGCATAAAAAGGACCGTCAGTCCAATCCTGACGATCCTGTTTGTGCAAACTTATACGTGTGTGTTGGAGGGAATTCGGTGTGGGGTTCCGAACGTTCTTGAAATCGTGTTCCTTGGATGGGTAGGCTTGCAGCGGTGGAAACACGATATGTTCAAACGCATACTTGCTTGGGAGGGAATTCTTTAAAGGTAGGCTGCATACCCGTGCATTCACCGGAGGTATCAGGGCGGACGCTCACGCCTCTTCACCCTACACCGATTCCCTCCTTGTTCTACACTGGGCTGCCTGCCCCTTCTTTCTTACTTTATCCGGTCTTCGATCCGGCATTTTTTTAATATTCTCTATGTACCTTCAAAGCTAAAGTCGGTGGCGTGTCTTCATCTCCTTTAACACCGCCAATCACTCGCTTAGACGGAAGTGAGGTGCGTTATTTCATTGTTTTAACGTTATTTTTCAAGCGAAACGGAACTAGGATCTCTTATTTGTTTAAAATATCGCATTTCTGACTATTAAAGTCGAAATAACGTATCGTAGTTCCGCGACTTCATGAAATGGGATGGGTTTTCAAACAATAGAGGATTGACGTTCCGTTAGTCAGCGGAATTCATGTTAGATGATCCAAAGACATAGCATAGGTGGATGAAAATGTTCATCAGGTTCCCACTCCCCCTAAGAGAGAGACTTCACCTATACTGTATATTGCGTTGGCTATCCGTACCAGATCGAAGGCCCGTAGACTAATCGTAATCTGTTGGCTTCCATACGTTCGAGTCCTTACTTCTACCTTCCAAAAATTAAAAATAAGGAGTAAGCTTCGCTCACCCCAAAACATATAAAGTCTGGTACAAAACGCCTTGCGGCATCACTAACTTTTACTTTCTCTTACTGAACGTAATCTAATCTCCCTATTTGTCTTGCTTCCCATTGAATTCATGATTCACAGGTAGCTGGCTACCTTTTCCATCGAAAACAGACTCTTTTAGTCAAGACAAGGCAAAAACGAACAAAGTATAAACACATAAACACCAAGAAACCGGTCTTTCCTCAAGTAAGGTGAACTGAAAGGGTCTGCGTTTCTTTCAAGTAATAAATTCGAAAAAGCTCAACCTCAAAATCAGTGCTTGCCACTAATCCGACCATCACTCCGCATAAATTCCTGCAAACATGCAGTTATTTTCTGCAAAAAGTTGCTGTTGAGAGGAAAAAACTGCGAAAATACAGCAATTTTCATATAATTCGGCCAGTTTCAACTAAGAATGAGAAAAAAGATGCACATTAAGTCAATTTCATAATTCAATTCTTTGAAAGTCAGACTGATCCCAAATCCATGGGCTCTTTTTTAAAAAATTATGCGACCTGCTTAGC
>NZ_JBHTGY010000033.1:0-207889 GCF_042676305.1 Paenibacillus sp. GCM10027630
AAGCTAAGCAGGTCGCATAATTTTTTAAAAAAGAGCCCATGGATTTGGGATCAGTCTGACTTTCAAAGAATTGAATTATGAAATTGACTTAATGTGCATTTATTTATCCATTCTTAGCTGTATCGGAGCGTTTTCCATGAAAATTGCTGTACTTTTGCAGGCTTGTTCTCACTATAGCCATTCCGGTAAGAAAATAACTGCGTTTTTGCAGGATTTTGTTTGTGAGGACTAGTGGGCGGATGAGGGTCAAATACTGATTTTAAGGGTGAGCCCATTTATATAGAAGAAAGGGAGAGTGAAAATATGATTATTAGAGTAGCCAATGAATTAGACTACCCTGAATTAAGACTTATATATCTAGAATCTCGCCGTAAAAGTTTTCATTGGGCAGATACCAACGAAATGACTTTAGAAGACTTTGATAAGCATACTGCAGGAGAGCATATTATTTTAGCAGAGGAAGATACTCGTATCCTTGGATTTGCTTCTTTGTACTTGCCAGATGATTTTATACATAATTTATTTGTTCACCCTGATTTCTCAGGTAAGGGTGTTGGTGGGCAATTGGTTAAAACCTCGATAGAAAAAATGAATAAACCAGTAAAATTGAAATGTGTATCCGAAAATCAAAAAGCGATGAAGTTTTATGAGAATAATGGTTGGAAGAAAGTGGTTGAGGAAGGTAAACCAGAAGAAAGATATTGGGTTATGGTATATGAATAATTGGGGTAGATTGCCACGGCAGCTGCCCTCGTGGTTAAAATGGATATAACCTTCCCTCGAAACGCACCCCCACACGATAAAATAATAGATTTTTATTATAATATCAGCCTTTATAAGTTTTCAGCGGAGTTGAAGAAGTCTGATATTACAAGAAAAGCTACAACTTAGACACGAATGTTTCTTCCTCGAAAGGGCTTCGATCAGAAGTTTTTCTTACCAATTTCCGCCTTCCCAATTGATCAATAGCAATGTATTGCTTTTCGTTTCTACATCTTGTATAATAAAAAACGAGTTGTAGAAACGAAAAAGGAGAGATGTTGTTGCTATGCAAATTACCAAGGCAGAAATGGAGATTATGCAAGTCGTATGGGAGTGCGGAGAAAGGATGACAACCAAGGAGATAGCCGAAAAATTGCCCGACAAAAAAATTACGACGCTACTCACTCTAGCCGGCAGACTGATTGACAAAGGCGCTCTGCATTCCATCAAGCTCGGGCGCTCCCACGCTTATGAATATTGGGCGGCTATAAGCGAAAAGGAATATCAAAAAATGCAGACGCAGAGCTTCGTACGCGCCATTCATAACGGCTCTGCCAAAAGCCTGATCAGTGCTTTATTCAAGGATGAGAATCTCACCAAAAAGGATATCGACGAACTCCGTGAATTTATTAACAGAGAGGCCGATTCTCATGATTAAATGGCTGCTTATGACTTCCCTCGCTGGCAGTATCGCAAGTCTGTGTCTCATTCTTTTTAAAATGAAGCTTGCTGCAAAATGCGGTGGCCGTTGGTATTATTACGTCTGCTTGTCGGCTTTGTTACTGTTTTTAGTGCCGCTCAATATCAAAGTGCCTGCCGTTTTTCCTCAGTTCCTGATTCCAGACACAAGTACTGCTTCATTTACCGGAAATACGCCCACGGCCACAGAGACAAAAGCCTTGGAACCACTTATACCCTTTAGCGAAGGGATCCCGTCCGATACTACTAATAATTCTCCTGTTCTATCCACGGAAGCATGGATCCTTGGGATCTGGGTCAGCGGTTTTGTCATCATGCTGTGCCTCTACTTCTTGAATTACTTTCGATTCAAGCGCAAGGCGCTTCGAGGTGTCAGGATCGACAAAGTGGGAAACCTTAATGTGCTAGTCAGTCCAAACGTGTATTCGCCTATGTTAATCGGTTTCGTTAATCCTCAAATTGTATTCCCCAATACAAACATGAGTACGGAAGATTACCAGCTAGCGTTAAATCATGAATTGATTCATTATAAGCAAAAAGACGCTTGGCTTAAACTTTTTGCAGTGATTGTGAACTGCCTGCACTGGTTTAATCCGGTTTCTTATCTGGCTCTGGCCAATATAACCGAAGCATGCGAATACTCTGTGGATGAAGCTCTATCCAAAACGATGAAGCCCATGGACAAGAAGCGCTATAGCGAAATGATTTTGCATTTTGCTTCTCAAGCGTCTCCTGCATTAAATAGTGGCCTGGCACAGCCTAAAAAGCAGCTATACAGAAGATTTAAGCTGATTATGAACCGGAGTAAAGGAAGAGGTCAGGCATTCTTTGGGGTCGTATTCGCCGTCATGATCGCGGCTGTTTCCCTTTTCTCATCATCTGTGGTGTTTGCGAAAACGTCCCAACCGATTACGGAGTATAGCGGAGGAATTAAGACCTATTACAATATAAACGATACGTTAGAAGGAAATGTACAATCCACGCTGGGAAAATCCAAAATGCGCGTTTTTGCAACAAATCTGTATATCGATGAAAATGGGTTGAAACTCGATTCCTTCAACCGCACAGAGCCTTACTATAAGGTGGGCATTCTATGGAAAGACAAAGACGACTCCACCGTTGCCGACATGATCAAAAAAATTTTTTCCGTACAGGATCGAACCGTAACTGTCGCTTTTGCGGACAAGGCAGCAGCCTATAAAGAGGATAACGTCATTAAAAAAATGATTACGAATCAAATTGCTTTTGAATTGAAGTATTCTAACAAGAAATATCAATATGATCATACCGCGTTTATCGATCAGGTTCTCCAGCGCGGAGTGTATGTGATTTATGAAATCTTGGCTCCTAAAGAATTTACATTTGAACTATCCAAAACGAATAACGACGATATTACTGGGTACAAGCAGCTAACAGCCTATGACAACAAAGCTAAAATAACAGATATTTTCAATAGTAGCTTGAAGCTGCCTAGAACGATAAGTGACGAAAGTGCCGATGGTACTCAGGGTGCTCAGCTCGGAAAATCCTTTGTCATGAAAAGCGGAGAAACCTTAGCCATCGATGTCAAAGAAACGACGGACATTTCGCCATCTATTAGCTTGGCTGTCATTGATGAGGCAACAGGTACAGCGGTGTACTGGAATCCTGCAGTTCGAAGTGGTATTCGATCTATCTTTATACCCGGGGATAGTAACGTTAACCGCACATTCAAGATTGTGGCAAGCGGAGAAGAGGAAGATAAGGTAAAAGTAGAAATTTTCACTTATAAAAGCGGCGAAGAAGAAACTAAATGGCCACAATGGATTCCCGATAGAAAACCCCAATTAGAATTATTAAAAGGGTCCTCTTAAATCGTCAAATAGGCTGTTTCAGAAGTCATTGCTCATGACTAACAGGATGCAAACTCACAATACAATATAAGGGAAACTGGAGCTGATTGAATTGTTCAAATCTAAATGGAAGTACAGTACACTCGGGCTGCTATGTGCACTAGCGATTGGAAATACGGCGAATGCCGAAAGGGAATTCTTTTGGTCCGATGCAGTACCTCTACAATCATGTTACCAAAACAGGGATGGAATCCCTCAGAAAATGGGTATCGAAACAAATGGCAAGAGGATAGAAGTGGAACTGCCTTCGTGTGAGGAAGTAAAGAAGAATCAAGTTATGGTCCTTGTGAACGGGAGATATCTGCATCTCATAGACAGTGGAGCAGTGCCATTTATCGAGAACGGACGAACCATGGTTCCATTGCGAGCCATTGCGGACGGATTCGGGTTTGAAGTGAGTTGGGAACAAAGCCAAGAGAAGATTACGTTGACCAAGGACGGTAAGAGTTTCATCATGCATATCGGAAAATCCGACATATTAGTTGACGGTGAAAAGGTGCAATTGGAGGAAGTGGTACCCATGATTAAAAACAATGTGACATTTTTACCTGTGAGACAGCTTGCGGAAATACTGGGTATTCAAGTTAAGTGGGACGGAAATACAAGGACCGCAACGTTTAAATGAGGATCTATTTGGGGTATGATTAGATAAAATGGAAAGAAACGCAAGTGAAGCAGCTTAGTGATATTGGTTTCAACAAGTCAAATTCATTTTGGAGGGATGGACATGAACCCAAACAACGCAACAAACAAAATCGCAACGCAAGTAGGTGACCGCGAGATTGTGATCACCCGCATATTGGATGCTCCACGTGATCTTGTGTTTGATGCTTGGACGAAAGAGGAGCACTTGTCGAAGTGGTGGGGACCTCTGGGTTTTACGACTACATTTCAGCAGTTTTATATGCAACCGGGCGGTACATGGGAGTTTATCATGCACAGTCCTGATGGGGTTGATTATCCCAACACCAACATCTTTGTCGAGGTCGTTAAACCCGAGCGAATCGTCATCAAACACGCCGTATTTCCCCATTTTCTGGCGACAGCAATCTTTGAGGATCTGGAAGGTAAGACCAAACTCACTTATAGCACAGTTTTTGAAGAAAATGCCGCTGTATTCGATAAGGTGAAAACTTACGCCGTCCCAGGTGCCGAACAAACCATGGATCGTCTTGAGGAGCATCTGGCAAGTATGTTTTGACAATGAAAGGTACCACTCAAATCCATGGCGGAAGAAGCTTCATATCTGCAATAATGTACTATAGAGCATTTATTTTAGGGTGTAGTATTTGAGAATAACTTGAAAGGAGTTTTCTCATGGATACTACATCATTTTTAGTTTACTGTATGATTGCTACTTTTACCCCAGGACCTACTAACATCGTCATATTATCCACCGTGCATAATTCTGGGACCAAAAAGGCAATGAAATTTACCTATGGATCAACTACAGGTTTTGGTTTATTACTTGCTGTTTCTGCTATATTGAATACGATGCTCATACCGATAATACCGAAACTATTAATTATAATGCAGATAGTCGGAAGCTGTTATATGTTCTATCTCGCTTATCAAATCTACAAAATGGATACATCAAGCCCAACTGTAAACCAAACGGCTATCTTTATGTCAGGCTTTATAATGCAGTTTTTAAATCCAAAGGTTGTGCTGTTTACAATGACCGTTATCCCCACTTTTGTTATGCCCCACTATAACGCGATCTCTGCGGTGACGATAAGTATTTTATCTATAACGCTAATTGGATTTTTAGCATTTATGACGTGGGTGCTTTTCGGTTCGATCTTCAAGGAGTTTTTACAGAAGCGTAATAAGACTGTTAATGTATTAATGGCCTTATCGCTTGCTTATGTTGCAATTATGATCTGGATGTAGGTAAGCTTATTTAGAGGTGAATGGAATGAACAAATTTATTTATAAAAAATCGGCAGGTATTACTGCGTTGTCAGCAAGTATGACTGATTTTACATATAAAAAGCACGCTCACCAGGAGTATGCAATAGGCGTAACATTGCGTGGGATTCAAGAGTATAATCTGGAGGGCAGTTTACAATTATCCTATCAAAATGGGATTATGCTTTTTAATCCAGAACAGGCACATGACGGTATGGCCCATGATAAGACTGGCCTTGATTATGTCATGCTTTATATTAAACCAGAATTGCTTTTAGAGGTTATTGAGAAAAAGGATATCGTACGTTTTTCAACTCCAATTGTGTATGATCATAGACTTGAACAACGAATACTAAGTCTTTCTCATGCAATATTAAGCGAAAAAAATGAAGTTTTGTGCAGTGAATTGCTCTTATCGCTCACGGATAACTTAATTCAAACCAATCTTTCAATAGACGACAAGAAAGATAACGCTCTAATTAGAAAAGCGAAGGATATGCTTCATGCCAACTTAGAACATGTACTTAAGCTTGAGGAGATATGTAAAGAGCTTCATTTATCGAAATTTCAATTTATCCGATTATTCAAGGCTCATACCGGGATTTCACCCTACCAATACTTTCTTAACTGCAAGATCGAACGTGCAAAGCAGTTAATCGAAAAAAATAGAGATATTTATTCAGCAGTAGCTGAATGTGGTTTTTTTGATTTAACCCATTTAAATAAACACTTTAAAAGCGTATATGGAACAACAGCATTTGAATATTTGTCTAATATAAATTGAGGAAATCTATCTTACCTGCCTAGAGGGAGCAATAGTAGTTGAACAAAACAAGGAGCAGTTTCTGCCGTCGCAGCTGCTCCTTGTTTTATTTATCTATTGGGCAGCTCGCTAGGATCCCTCGAAACGCTCCGGTTTGCACAAAAGTATCCGGGCGAGGTAAAGGGTAAATTTACTTCATGGTCCTTGCAAGCGAAGCAATATGTGGTCAAGGATACCGAGCATTATATTCATCAATATCTCCCTGATCTCGTTTCGGATGAAATATTGGCATTAGCTAAGCGGTAGATGTGATGAAATCCCTTCCTTTTGGAAAACTTATCAAAGGAGGGATCATCGTATGAGAAAAAAATGTATTATTATTTTGTTGATCATTGCTTTACTTGCTTCATGGCAGGGTTCTTATGTTACTGCTGCAATAATAAAACCTGAAAAAGATTCTAGGGAACTGCAATTTCAAGATATGCTTTTACTGTTTTTGTTACCCTATATGAACGATAAGCTTGCAGAGGTATATTCCAAAGAATTAATAGATGCACCAGATCTTTATCCATATTTTGTAGATGTAATACATGTAGAACGAGTAAATGGTTTTAGAGGGTTTGATTTTCTGATCATGCTTGATGCAACTCCAACCGTTGGGCCACACATTCCAGTGGGAAGGGATCTCTTTACATTTGAAATATCCTCGGGTGTACAAGTGAAACTCAAAAATTATCAGCACTTAAAGGGACCCAATAAAAAGGATTTCCGCCCAATTATCTAGATTTGCTGAGGTGAAGCATTTTAAACCCAATTCAGACGGAAATCTATAGCTGAGGGGGCTTGATTCGCGGCAGTTCCTTCTTTTGTTTTATTTAATATATTCAAACAATATTTCTTTAGTATCGTTCCATAGTCGTTGCTGCATAGAAACATCTTTCCCGGGATAGATTGGATCAATTTTAGCACCAGTGCCAACATTAAAGTATCCACCTGTTACTCTATCGTATTCAGAATTAAGTGCTAATCGAACAATAATGTTTGCTCCTCTTCTCGGATCTCCGATATGAAGTAATTTCAAGATACTTCCGATTACAGTAGATATACGAAGTTCTCTTCCAAGTCCAGTATTATTAAAACCGGGATTTAGAGCATTGGCAGTGACTCCTGTTCCTGAAAATTGACGCGCCAACTCAAAAGTAAACATGATATTTAAAAGCTTGGTTTTTCCATAAATTTCAGATGAACCTCTTGCCGTGAATGAAGATGTGTCGGTCAAATCTTCTGGTATCTTTAGCTCTCCATGATTTCGGGAGGCTTCTGATGCAACATTAACAATTTTTGCGCATTCTGCTGCTAGCAAAGAATCTTTTAACAAATTAGTTAGCAACCATGGCGTTAGATAGTTTACCGCAATCATCTCAGCAAACCCCTCGGTAGTAATGCGTTGCTCGAACCCATGAAGCCCAGCATTGTGGATGATTACATCGATCTTTGAATAGTTTTCTTTTATTTCTAGCCCTATACGGCGTACATCCTTCATTAGTGACAGATCTCCAAAATAAAAATCAACCTCCGTTTCTGGTGAAGCTTTTTTAATTAGTTTTTCAGTTGCTTCAGCCCGTTTTTTGCTACGAGCAGTCAGCACCAGATGTGCACCACGTTTTGCGATTTCAATTGCAGCTAGTTGACCAATTCCACTGGTTGCACCTGTGATTACGATTATTGGATACTCAGACATTTTACATCCTCCTTCTCTAAACTTGACACTATTTTATTAAGTATATATATTTGACATATGTCTAATATATATACTTGCTTGATATATGTCAAATATTTCGATAAGTTAGGATGGTGAACTATGGATATTAAAAAATCTGATATGAGGGAACAGTTGGAATTTACTCTTGGTGAACAGCTCAATGCGTTGATTAGTGAAGCACATGCACTTAATGTAAGAACTGCTGGTACATTTGATGCAACCTTGCAGCCTGCAGCCTTTTTGATTGTTCGCTGGCTCTTTTCGCACGGTTCTACAAACGCTACAACTTTAGCAGAGTCAATCGCAATGGACCGTAGCTCTATTAGTAGACTTATTGGGCAATTGAAAGGTCTGGGGTATGTAAAAAGTGAGCCCCACCCTAAAGATCGTCGAGGAGTACTGTTGTCTTTAACTGAACTTGGTCATGAAAAGACAATAAAAGCACTAAAAGAAAAAGAAGCTATTTTCTACGAACGTATTTCACGTTTAACGGATTCAGAATTGAAAACATATATTGAATTGCTAAAATCTCTAAGCTTCAGCAAAATCGAAAACACTTAAGGTAGAAGTGTTAAAAGGAGTAGGGGAGCTTAGAGAGCTTGATGTAAAGCAGTGCGAAGCTAAGGCACAGTATGTTATCACTACATCTGCACATAGGTTTTTATACAAATGTCCTGCCGGGCCTTGAGGGACGGGGAGGGGACACGATACCTAAGCGTCTTATGCGAAGGCTAAGGGAACTCCTTTAATTTCCACGCTAAATTAGGTTAGCTTCAGCTAATAATTTCTCCAGTATTTTCATTTGAAAGTTTATCCGGGTAGACATAGGCATGCTCCAGCATGTCTCTACCGTAACTGCTTTTGCTTTCAATAAGTGAAATGCGGCATGGCGTCCTGAACCCGCAGGCAAATTCCGCAAGCGCACTGTAAAATGTCTTGATTTTTGAACAATAGAGCGATTCAAATGGGCAGCAATTCGTTTTATTGCAGGTATTGCTTTACTTTTGGGATTGGCGATCAGCGTTTGCCCCAGCACTCTAGGGTTTATTTTAGATAATCCATTGGCTTCATGTAGATCAATGTACCACGATGGCCTGTATTTCTTCGCTAATCGAAATAATGCAGCTGACAGCGGGTGGCGAGCCTTATCCTTCCATTTTCGCGGAAACGTCCGGTTCAAATCCGGTATTCCCCTGATGCGGCGCTTGAAAGCTTTACGATTGACAACCGGAACAATGATCAATGTCCCGACTTCAATCCAGAGCTTGTTTTTCATAAGCATTGCTACAAGTCTTTTGGCCGAGAGAATACTGGCAACTTCTTTCCCGTGCACTCCTGCAGTTATCATAACGGTTTTTCCTTTTGAGCTTCCATTTATGACGTAATAAGGGGTTTCGAACTTGGTGGCCTCAGCCAACAGGTACTTTTTAATTTCCATGCCGCAACCACCTCCCGGATATTCTAAAGTATGATTCAACTTATAATTTGGCAACCAATATTAATCCAGTCTGGAATGTTCAATGGAATACTATTATGAAACATCTTTTGTGATACACATTAGGTAGTTATAATCCCTTTTAAGTAACGAATGTTCGGATGCTGCCAAGTGTAGTGTAAAATCTGTATTACGGTCGGGTCCAGGGTCCTGAAATAAACAGGAAAACCCAGAAATTTGTCGAATTATAATATGTATTAACAAGAATTTACATGCGAAGGAGTTTCTATGATTGTACGTACGAAGCTTCATATCCCCCATGTGCGTCGCGATTTGGTAGCTCGACCAAGGCTGATTCATAAGCTCAATGAGGGAATGAAAGTCAAGCTGACGCATGTTTCAGCGCAGGCTGGTTACGGAAAAACAACAGCGCTAAGCGAATGGGCGAAACAATGCGGTGCGCTTGTTGCTTGGCTTTCGCTGGATATACGGGATAATGATTATATTCAATTTTGGAGTGGTGTAACAGCTTCTATTCAGGAGAGAATCCCAAGCTTTGGCGCGGAAGTCAGTTCTTTTCTTGAGAAAGGGCTCTGGGTTGCTTTGGAACATGCGCTTCCTGCGCTGCTGAATGACCTGAATCGGTTAACAAGCGAGCTGGCGATCGTTCTTGATGATTATCAGTTCATCGAGCATCCTTCTATACATGATTCTTTGATCTACTTTCTTGAGCGGCTGCCTTCTCACATTCATCTATATTTGGCGAGCCGCAGCGAATTGGCTATACCTACTGCCAAACTTCTGGTAGAGGGCGAATACAATCAAATCACGATGCAGGATTTGCGCTTCCAGTTGGATGAGGGGCTTATCTTTTTTCGGGATACGACGGATTTAAGGTTAACATCAGAGCAAGTGGCAGAGCTGCACCATCAGACAGAGGGCTGGATCAGCGGGCTGGAGCTGGCAGCAATCTCTCTTAAGCACAGTGTTAATATAGCCGAGTCCATTCATCAATTTAACGGCCAACATCATCATATATCCGAGTATTTGCTTGAAGAAGTTTTTCGCCATCAATCAGAGGGTATGCGCTCATTTTTAATGGCTACGTCTATTTTAAGCCGAATGAATCAGTCCCTGTGCCAAGCCGTAACAGGTCAATCGAACAGTCAACAATATTTGGAAAGATTAGAGCAGCTAAATTTGTTTGTCATTCCTTTAGACGATCAGAGGAACTGGTATCGCTATCATCATTTGTTTTCAGAATTTTTACAGCGTATGGGGTCGAGAACACATCCAGACAAATGGGTGCAGGTACATAGGGAAGCGGCGACCTGGTTGGAAAGTCATGGGCTGGACGACGATGCGATGGAGCATTATTTAGCAGGCAAACACTATGCAGATGCCGTTCGGTTAATCGAAAAAAATCTTCATACGCTAGTGCAATCGCATAGTGTCGTATTGATGAGATGGGTATCTGCGTTACCGGAAAATTCTTTTGCCGAAAAGCCCATGGTCGAACTGTTTTATATATCGGTATTGCTCGGAGTGGAGGAGTGGGAAGCGGCATTTACAAGAATAGAACGGGCTGAAGCCCGCTTTCAAACGCTGAAAGGCAGACTGTCAGATGTAGAATGGAATAAGGTCATGGGCAATATTTATTTTTTCTGTGCGGTCTCCGCCTATCTGCAAAGAGACTTGGTAAAAACCTCTGAATACTACGAGCTGGTAGAACAATATATGCCGGAAGGCAGCTTCTTTCAAACGATGAGACGCAACCGTTATCATGGCTATGATTCGTTTTGCGATCATTTGTCTTATATCAACGATCTTCATGCGGCGGATGCTTTTTTATCCAAATGGGCTGTTGTGCTGGGGAGGAAGACAAATTATCCTTTTGCAGGCGTCCTGCTTGCTTCTTACAGCAAATTGTTGTACGAGTGGAATCGGTTGGAGGAGGCTGAGTTGTATGCCAGCCAGGCACTTGAACGAAGGGATATTAAACCCTTTGCGCGGGTTTTCATTCAAGTCGCCATTGGTGCTTCGCAGATTCAGCAAACCCTAGGAAATGCCAGCCGGGCATCAGAGCTGCTCGCAGAGTTGAAGTCGCAGATCGCCTCCCCTGATTCTCAATTATTTATGTCGAAAATCGAAGCCGAGCAAGCATGTCTTGCCTTGCGCCAAGGTGCAGTCGAAGAAGCACTTGATTGGATGCAAGGATGCGGTCTGGCGCATAAGGATGAAGTTTCACTCTTTCATGTTCTTGAGTATTTGGCTTTGGCCAGAGTACTTGTAGCAGGAGGACAATTGGAAGAAGCGCTGGACTTATTGGGCCGCCTGAATCAGCTATTGCATAAGGAAGACCGTCTTCGGGATCGAATTAAGGTACTCATTTTGCAAAGTGTAACTCTTAAGCGATTGGGTCGCACGGAGACTGCTCTCGCGCAGTTGGAGACCGCTTTGGAGTTGGCTGAGCCCGAGGGATATGTCCGAAGCTTCGTGGACGAAGGAGCGGAGATGTTCGAGCTGCTGTCAGCTTATTTGAAGACAGAGTCAAGCAATCTTCCCCCCAAGGTTTCTTTGGCCTATTTGAGGCAGCTGATTCAAGCTTTGCAGGTCACCCCGGAAGAGTCTATGCCGCTCATTGAAATACTGACCGAGCAAGAAACGAATGTTCTACATTTGATCGCGGATGGATTGTCGAACAAAGATATCGCCCATCGCCTGATTATCGCGGGTGAAACCGTAAAGTCTCATATTAAAAACATTTACAAAAAGCTAAATGTAAACAATCGCGTTCGAGTTCTGCAGCGTGCCAGAGAATTAGGGATACTGGGTTGAGACTAACTATTTTTTCACATTACCTCAAGTAACCACTCATAGGAGTGGTTTTTCTTTTTTATTTTCAAAATACTTGCAAAATGCAATTAACTATTGTATAAATAAGGTATGGGGTGAAATCACAATGGAAAATGTTCGCGAACTATTTCAAATCATGACACGCCGTTTTGGTTTTCTGAACAAAAATTGTTGTTCTGCTGGAGGCTTCGATATTTCTTTAGTTCAAAGCCATATTCTATATGAGATAGAGCATCAACATAAACCTTCTATCCAACAGGTAGCGGACGCACTAGGTACAGATATTACGACCTTTAGTCGGCAAGTACAATCGTTAATCAAAATGAATTTAGTGAAAAAAGTTCCTGATCCTGACGATCGTAGGGTGTATATTCTTTCATTGACGACAGAAGGTAACTATGTGGCCGCAACGATTGACCAGCAAATGAATGTTTATTTAAATGAAGTCTTTTCTCACATGAACGACTTCGAGAAAGAAACAGTTATTCGCTCTATTAAACTTCTGAATGAGGCTATGGCAAAATCCAGCCAATGTTGCACGACCCCTCCGGGGTAATTTCTTTTCTTTTAATACTTGCAAAATGCAAGTAAAATAGTAAGGCAACTAACGAGGCAGGCGGTTTGGTGAGGCCAGACGCACAGTTTGTTATTAAAAAGTTTCGGATAAAATAGGAGGTTGTACCATGATGAAAAATATCGAAATCACTCAAACAGGATCTTGCTGTGCATCACCAATAGGAATAGAAGAATCAGGAACCGATCAACGAAACTTGAATCATTTGCCCGTCGCCATTGTCGGGGCTGGTCCAATCGGTTTAGCGGCAGCAGCTCATTTAATGGAGCGAGGGGAGAATTTCATTCTACTAGAGGCTGGAGAATATGTTGGTCATAATATTTCAGAGTGGGGCCATGTTCGCTTATTCTCTCCGTGGCAATTCAATGTTGATAAAGCGGCCGAAAGATTATTATCTTCTAACGGTTGGGTAGCTCCCGAACCTGATGAACTGCCTACAGGATATGAATTATTGGAGCGATATTTATTGCCATTTTCACAACTTCCATATATCCAATCTCGACTTATGCTAAACTCGAAAGTAGTAGCAGTAAGTAGAAAAGATACGGATAAAATGAAATCTGCGAATCGCGAGAGTATGCCATTTGAGATCTATGCAAAAGTTAATGGAACACTTCAGCTTTATGAGGCTAAAGCAGTAATTGATGCTTCGGGAACCTGGGGACATTCAAATCCACTTTATGCGAGTGGCGTATGGACGCAAGAAGAACAATTACTTAGTAACAATATTTTCTATGGTATTCCTGACATAAAAGGGGAGGCAGGGAGTAAGTACATTGGCAAGCGGATTGCAGTTGTCGGTGGAGGCCATTCGGCTTTAAATACGCTCCTAGAGCTTGCAGAATTAAAGGAATCCTATCCAGAAACGGAAATTGTATGGCTTATGCGAAAAAATAAAGTGCAGGATGCATACGGCGGGGAAGAGAACGATCAGCTTACAGCAAGAGGAGAGCTTGGCACGCGCATTCATCATCTGGTAGATTCGAAACAAATCAAAGTCATGACACCGTTCAAAATCCAACAAGTAAAATCCAAAGAAACAAAAATTACAATAAGTGGAATGCTTAATCAGACAGCTATGGATATAATCGAAGTGGACGAAATTATTGTAAATGCTGGAAGTCGACCGGATTTCTCCTTCCTGAGGGAGCTGCGCTTAAACATTGATCAAGCTACGGAAAGTGTAGATACGTTAGCGCCACTTATCGATCCCAATGTTCATAGCTGCGGTACTGTGCGTCCACATGGTGAAAAAGAGCTGCGTCATGCAGAAAAGGGATTTTATATAGTTGGAATGAAAAGCTACGGTCGCGCACCAACCTTCCTAATGGCAACTGGTTATGAACAAGTTAGATCCATTGTAGCCTATTTGGCAGGTGACTATGAATCCGCTCTGAAGGTTGAACTGGATTTACCAGAAACAGGTGTATGTAGTTTAAATAATTCACCTTCACCTTCGAAGAGCACCGAAAGTTGTTGCACAACCGATATCTCTTAGAGAAAAACAGAATAGTGATTTCATGTAGGGAGCTTCCTCGCGGCAGCTCCTTTTTTGTTCGTTTTTAAGTAAACGGGCAGTTTACAAAAGCTGGATTAGTTGTTACGCTTGCATCAAGGGGGCGAAATAAAGATGAAGATGGTTCCTGCAACTGATTCAGACTATGGATACATACGAGAACATGACCATCATATTTTAGAAAACTTGATATTGCCCAAAATAAGGGGAAAAGAAATATACATACTAAAGAACCAAGATGAGAATAGAATTGGATGGCTGAGATACGGATACTTCTGGGATAACACACCGTTCATGAATATGATATGGATCGATGAACAATATCGAGGCAAGGGTTTAGGAAAGCAAAGTGTCCTCATATGGGAAGATGAAATGAAACAAAATGGCTTTAAACTTGTTATGACGTCCACTCTCGCTAATGAAGAGTCACAACACTTCTACAGAAATTTAGGATATCGGGATGCCGGATGTTTATTGCTCGAGAATGAGCCCATGGAAATTATTTTGACTAAAAAATTAATTTAAATGATGGCAATTACTCTAACGAAGAAGGTGATCTTGTTGAAAGACTGCTTGTTTGAAAATGAGATTTTACTATGGCCAGGAGCAGCACCAGGTTCTGAACATATTCAATTAAACCAAAGTTTTATCGAAAGAAGCATAAACCCGGAGATAAAAGACAGAGCTTTTATGGGAATCACCACCCCAAGCATTATTCCTTTTTTTCCGGAAGAGGGGAAAGGAAATAAAACAGCGGTTGTGATTGCTCCCGGCGGGGCCTATGAACGGGTGGTTTACGACAAAGAAGGTTACGATAGTGCCAAATGGTTCAACGCTTTGGGAGTTACAGCTTTTGTGCTGAAGTACAGGCTACCTGGTGAAGGGCACGAGAAAGGATATTCGGTTCCCTTGCAGGACGCGCAAAGAGCAATGAGGCTCATTAAACATAATGCAGACCAGTGGAATTTGGATCCGAACAAAGTAGGGATTATTGGTTTCTCCGCGGGTGGTCATTTGGCAGCAACTTTAGGAACCCAATATAGTACTCGTGTATATCACCCCCTAGATGAGGCGGATGAGTTAGATGCTCGCCCAAGCTTCCTAATTCTTGGATATCCGGTGATCAATCTTGGGGATCGAGAGCCCAAACCGAACTTCGAGCCGTTGCGAATGTTCCCCAATGATCAGCTAGTTGACGCAAATCATCCGCCGGCCTTCATCTTTCACGCCAATGATGATACTGCTGTTTCTAGTGATCATAGCGTCAAGTACTACTCGGCATTAAAGAAAGCGAACGTGGAGGCCGATCTGCATATTTTTAGAAAGGGCGGTCACGGTTTTGGTATTCGTTCTGCCAAGGGGCCTGTCGCTATGTGGCCGAAGTTGTGTGAGGAATGGTTGTCAGACAACAACTTTATCTAATTAACCGAGAAACTGACGAAAGTGATCCAAGTTGATTTCTTACACCCGCTGGATCCCAATTAACTGCATAGAAGAGTCCGGGAAATTAAAGAAAAAAGCTCTCTCCTTGTGAAGGAGCTTTTTTTGCAATCCTGTCTTGAGACAGCAGGATAATACCAAAGAAGGGAAACGAGGGTGGTTATCCAAGTGTAAATTTGAGCCATTTTGAAGAAACTAATTTTATAGGAGGTGTAATTTTTGTTAAAGAAAAAAATCTACTTTAGGACGCTCCTGTTTTCAATTGTTTTCTTTATTTTTCTCTTCTTGCCCGCAGGATCTTTTAACTTTTGGGAGGCATGGATTTATTTTGTGATCTTTTTAGGTTCAACGTTCGTTATCAATGGTTATTTTTTGAAGAGAGATCCTGAACTGATAGAGAGAAGAAGTAATGCTAAAGAAAAAGAAAAGGAACAAAAAATTTTCCAAACCATATCGGGTATTTCTTTTGTAGGATTGTTAGTCCTTCCTGGTTTAGACTATCGGTTTGATTGGTCAAATGTTCCTTTATTTATTGTATTCGTTGCAGATGTCATCGTCTTACTTGGCTTTTCGATTGTTTTCTTAGTCTTTAAAGAAAATTCTTATACGTCTGCCATAATTGAAGTGAACGAGAACCAGAAAGTTATATCTACAGGTCCATACGCGTTGGTTCGGCATCCAATGTACACCGGGGCTATGTTTATTATACTTTTCACTCCTCTGGCATTAGGTTCAATTTGGGCAGTGATTCCCTCGATTACTATAATCATTTTTATCGTTCTAAGGCTGTTAAATGAAGAAAAAGTATTGTTAAAAGAGTTAAAAGGATATGAGGAATATTGTAAGAAAACACGTTATCATTTAATTCCCTTTATTTGGTAACATTTTCAAAGCCATATTTGGTTTCTAGTGTCATTTGGTTACACCAACGAAAAACGATGCTAAAATAGAAGGTAACCAAAAAAAAGATAGAGAGGTTTACCCATGTTGATAAGAGAGATAGAGGAACAAGATAATAAACAAGTAGAGTACCTTATTAGAACTTGTTTGGTGGAATTTGGGGCGAATAAGCCAGGGACTGCTTGGTCTGATCCGAGTTTAGGAGATTTTTATAATCTGTATAAAAATGAGGGTTCTAAATATTGGGTTGTTGAGGATAACAAAAAAATAGTAGCTGGTTGTGGTATAGGACCCGTGATGGGCTGGCCAGATATATGTGAATTGCAAAAGATGTATGCATTTAAAGAAACACGAGGCACGGGAATTTCAAGCGAGTTACTGCAGGTTGCCCTAGATTTTGCAAAACAGTACTATGAAAAATGTTATCTTGAAACTCTTAGCAATATGGTTGCAGCCAATAAGTTTTACAAAAAGAATGAGTTCATTCAATTAGAAAAGCCATTAAATGCAACGGAACATTTTGCCTGTGATACCTGGTATATTAAAACGCTAAAATGAAGTTATGCAATCATAGCCGGAACGAGTAGGTAAGCAACTAAAGGAGATCCATACGCAATGAAATCTGACCGTATAAAATTACCAATGGGATTTTGGACGGGATTACAGCAATTAGGCATTGCTCCACACGACGTAGCTCGCAAAGCGCGGCTGCCGCTCACCATTATTACTGAACCCGCCGCAGTCACCGCCGACCAATATTTCAGAATCTGGCAAGCATACTCCGATCTCGTTGGTGACATAGCCATCGGAATCATCAAGCTTGTAAGCGTCTTTGAAACGACACAATACCCACCGACCGTCTTAGCGACCTACCATGCTCGTGATTATCGCGATGCCCTTAACCGAATGGCCCGGTACAAACAACTATGCCCTCCGGAAAGCTTGCGTATAACCGAAGAGGGTGAAAGCTGTACAATCGAATTGGACTGGATGCGCAGCGAGCAACCCGGACCGCCAATGTTGGTTGGCACCACACTAGCCTTTCTTCTAGAGCTTGGGCGACGCGGCACCGGCCAGCATTTAACTGCACGGTCCGTAGAATTTTCCAACGCGATGGGCGATGTAAAGGCCCTTGAAGGTTACTTCGGATGCCCTATCCGGATTGGTGCAACCGAGAACCGATTGACGCTGCATCGAAGAGATCTGGACCGCCTCTTTATTTCGTATAACAAAGAGTTGCTGGAGATCCTGACTCCCGTCTTGGACCAATCATTGGATGAACAACGCAGCCGTTCAATCCCCGAGATGGTCAAGTGGATCTTGAAGCGCAGCCTAACCGGAGGGCGCTTTGACATTCGGGCTGTGGCGAGTGAGTTGGGCATGAGCGATCGTACCCTGCAGCGCCGTCTTGCTGACGAAGGGACAACTTTCAATCAGCTGTTGACACAGGCAAGGCATGAACAGGCACGAGAATACTTGGCAGACCCTAAGCTTGACATAAAAGAAGTGGCATTCTTAATTGGGTATGAAGATCAGAACTCATTTTACCGCGCCTTTCGCCTTTGGGAAGGGGATACTCCTGCAAAATGGCGTTCTGAATATTTAGGGGCAAATCCGTCGTAATAGAATTACCAACCTAACGGTTCTACTCAGGGGTGGCATTTTCCGGTTTTCATTAATTGGCGGGTTAAACAAGAAATTTGGCGTTGTACGCTAGTTACCGAACGATCCAGACAAGGTAATATAATCTCTATCCGGAGCACAAGGAAGTTTCAATAATAACTTCTAGTCAGCTTACTACGGATGACAACAAAGGAGACATATATTATGGATATGGGATTAAGGAACAAAACTGCTTTAGTAACTGGATCGACGAGGGGTATAGGAAAAGCAATTGCCATTGAACTTGCCAGAGAAGGTGTCAATGTCCTCGTTAATGGACGGAATAATGAAGTGGTAGAACGAACGGTAAATGAATTGAAGTCGGAGTTCCCGTCTACCTCCCCTCGTAATGCTACAGCCGATATTGTGGATAGGCAGCAAAGAGAAGCTTTATTTGAGAAATATCCCGATGTTGATATTCTGGTTAACAATATGGGTATTTATGAAATCATGTCATATGAGGACGTTGATGATGAAATATGGGAAAAATACTTTCGAACGAATGTCCTTGCCGCTAATGGTTTATCTAAATTTTATTTGCCTCAAATGTTGAAAAACAATTATGGACGAATACTTTTCATTGCAAGTGAAGAAGCGATTATGCCTTCAGGGCAAATGCCTCAGTATTGCATGACCAAATCTATGTTATTATCACTGTCAAAAAGCTTATCTAAACTAACGATAGGAACGGAAGTCACATCCAACACGATCATGCCAGGACCAACGCTTTCCGAAAACGTATATCAAATCATTGACAATTTGTTTCCGGATGATATGGCATTTTCGGAAAAAGAGAAAAAATTTATGGCTGCAAACCTGCCCCAATCCGAAATACAGCGGTTTATCAAGCCATTTGAAATAGGTAGGCTGGCTGCATTCGTATGCAGTCCTTATGCATCGGCATTTAAAGGTTCTCCAATCCGTATGGACGGAGGCATGGTGCCTACAATTTTTTAAGCTAACCTATATACTACCGTAACAATATTAAGCTCTAACGAGAAACAATAGTGGGGGAGCAGGCAGTGAGGCAGCTCCTCTTTTTTGAATGATGAATTATTCTATATTTTACAGTCGGGTGACAAGAACATACATGCTTATGACGCTGCTTATTTTGCGGCTTTTTTTATTTTACAATAAATGATATTTGGAGTCAGATGAAAATTTTTTTGAACCGAATATCCATTTATTACGCCAATAAGAGTATAGAGGGAAAGGAGTGACAGTATGGATTTGGAATCCGAGCGAAAGTTATTGGATGAAATAAGACAAGGGAATAAAGAAGCATTCCGTACTTTGGTGAATCCTTTGATATCCGGGTCCTTCCGGTCCGCATTAGCTATTCTAAGATCAACGCAGCTGGCGGAGGAAGCTGTGCAAAATTCGCTGATCGACTTGTATTCATCGATTATGCAGGGGAAGGACATTCAGCATATACGAGGCTGGTTCAGCCGCGTTATAGTAAACCGATCGTTAGATATCGCAAGGAAAGAACACAACCACAAGAATAGTCTGGACATCCACATGTTGGACATTCAAGACAGTTCGGTATCTCCATTAGACGATATCTTGAAGAAAGAGCAGTCTCAGCGGGTTGTTGATTCCGTTATGTCATTGGAGCTGCAGCACCGGGTTGTGGTAGGTCTATATTATTTTCAGGAGCTCAAAATTGAGGAGATCGCTGCCCTGCTGCAGATTAAGGAAGGAACGGTCAAATCGAGACTTTACCATGCCAGATCGAAGCTGAGCCAAATTCTTCATGTGTCCCATACGCAAGTAAAGGAGGTTCGGATATGAAAAACGAAAGAGATCTAAAATCCAATTTAGAACAAGCCTTTGATCGTGTTCCGGAATCGCTGTATCGTTTTGTCGATGAATTGCCGGATCGCTTTGAAAAAGGCGAGTTTGGGCACACAGTAGAGCTCGTCGCAACCAAGTCCCGTTCGCCGCGGTTGATGGCTTTTTCGTTCAAATACGCTGCGGCTGCTGTAATTCTGGTTATAATTGTTTCAGCCGTTGTGACAATGTCGCCTGCGTTTGCTTCATTCGTAAAAGGGGTGCCTGGATTCGAAATAGCCGTGGATTGGTTGACGAAAATCAGGGAGCGTGACGGGGTTCAAACGGCAGTCAATCATGGGTATACTCCAATTCAGCCGGTGACTGTCCAGTTAGACGGAACCACGATCACAATCAATGATATGTATTTGACGGACGAGGAGCTGCTATTTAAAGCTTTCATTCGCACCGATGAATTTGATGTGTCGGATAATAATACCCCGGTTCATCTCTACATTGGTCCAAAAAATTTGCGTGGAGGCGGATCGACTACGGCTTCTTCTATCGTAAGAACGACGGATGGCAACAATATACCTATCCTGCAAGACACATATAAATATCAACTAGAGAATGGTGCAGCTGAACAGTTTCTGACCAAGGGAGACCCACTATTATTAACAGTAAA
Organism: Paenibacillus sp. GCM10027630; assembly: GCF_042676305.1. Taxonomy (NCBI): domain Bacteria; kingdom Bacillati; phylum Bacillota; class Bacilli; order Caryophanales; family Paenibacillaceae; genus Paenibacillus; species Paenibacillus sp. GCM10027630. The sequence continues at coordinate 20,631 of NZ_JBHTGY010000033.1, forward strand.
TAAAAGTACGGTTGACCGTGAGTTGAAACGATCGGAAATAAAGGAACTAGGTACGATTACTGTTCCTATTGATCAAAGCACACTGCTGCGTAATAAAATTTACGAACCGAAACAAACGCTATCCTTCAGCGATTTGGACTGGAAGGAGCTAAAGTTGGAGAAGCTGACGATACAGCCGACGACGATGAATGTCATAATCAAAGGCGAAAAGGGATGGGATTTATATTTCCCAAGGGAAGAAGACGTAGCTCCGTACTTAAAAGACGGTAAAGGGAATGTGTATCGTTACGATCCATCAGGTCCGGGTCTAATTCTAGAAGAAGGTAAGCAGCAGTTGCCATTCTCATCATCTGTCTTCTTTGATCCTAACATCGATAAGTTGTATTTACATATTGGGGAGCTTCATGTTACCGAACGCGAACCAAGCGGGAGCTTCAAATTGTCGATGAGTGATGTGTTTCCCAAAACGGTTCGCTTTAAAAACAGGGATATCGTCATTGAAGGAGCCGAACATCATCCAGAAGGATATATTCGTTTGAAAATAAGAAAAGAGGCTCCTGATCAAAGATATATGGACGGCGTCTGGTTCGACATTGCAGAAAAAGAAGATTTGACGGCCAACCTCGATAAAGAAGATATGGCTGCATATGAAGCGTTCAGCCGAAAGCAGAGTGAGCTCAGGGAATCACTTAATGCCAGCGGTTTCGGGAGTGCGGAAGACTACAGGGAAATGCCGTATCTCAGCGCCTACATCCTAGCGCCCAAACTGGAGAAGTATACGATTACGATGTCCCGTACTAACGATCGTATCGTTGTCAATAAAGATTATCCGATTCAATTGAATATTAAGTAAGTCAGAGCAAAACAAGTATCGAAGCAGTATAGCGGCAGCTGGAGAAGAGGAGGGGAGCAAATTGCTTGTTCTCCTCCATTTAGAGCGGCGCGTTTTTTTATCGGTGCAGCATCACCATCTGTCCAGAATGTCATTGTTTATATATTGGCAAAACGATCGTTGCGATGGTTCCATTTCCAATTTCAGATTTGTGCTCTATCCTGCCATTATGGCGTTCAATTAACTGTTTGCAAATAGATAAGCCTATGCCCGTCCCGGTTTCCTTAGTCGTAAAGAATGGATCGTAGATTCGATCCAGAGTTTCCTGAGACATGCCGGTCCCATTATCAGTGATTTTAATGAAAATGTTATTAGAAACTGTTGCAGCCAAAATTTGTATCACACCATTCGTTTTCGAAATGGAATCGATAGCGTTTTTCAATATATTCAAGAACACTTGCTCAAGCTGAGAAGCGTCGCCATAGGTGAAAAGTTCTTGCTCGGAAATATTTGTTGAAAGATCAATCTCATCGCTTAATACGATCTGATCTACAATGCCGATAACTCTTTGTAAAACCCTTTTAACATCAACAACTGTCTCGTCATGATTTATGTTATCGCTTTTTCGTGCCAACAGCAGGAAGTCCGTAACTAACCTATTTAGGGAATCTATTTCATTAATACATAAATCAAGATAATGAGTCAGTTCGTCCGCCTTAATTACCGGCTGCAGAAGTTTGTGCTTAGCTAGTTGTGCGAAACCTTTGATTGATGCTAGTGGATTCCGTATTTCATGAGCCATACCTGCTGCCATTTGTCCCATTACTGATACCTTTTGCGTATGTAAATGATCAATCTGTTGTTCTTTACTTGCCAGATAGCCTTGAGCAAAGCCGGTAAAACGATTCCAATTACATTCCATTAAGCGGTTGACAAAAAACACACGGTCACTAGAATCATCCACATACTCTTCGATAATGTCAATCATGATACCTTGAGAAGTTAAATTTAAGTTTTTGCTTATTTCCAGAACGATCTGATCGTGCTCACCTAAAGTGTTAGCTGTAAACTTTCCTTGCACATATCCTTGTGCTTGTGATGAAATCAAATAGTCACTATATTTAGCAGATGTCATAAATAAAGCATGGATCATATCTGTCTGAATCTCTGTGATACTCGCGATTAAAAAATCTTGCTGTGTCTGAACAAACATATCTGCTTCATGGCTTTGGTTACGGATGGCATCGAAATGCGTATCCAGAATTTTCGGGATTGAAGAAATTAATATCGAACGAAGGCTATCATGATTACGCTGCATAATCATCCAACTTTCTGAGTTGATTTTCACTATTTCTCTATAAATTTATGTATTCCTGCTATATATAAATTTTTACGCTCTCGGTAACTAGGTAGGTGCTAATTATAGTGAGCATTATTAGATAGAATTTTTAAAAGGTTTCGATCTTTGTCAGTTGAGCATTAACAGAAAAGCAGACCAAGACTGTATTTTTCAGTTTTGGTCTGTTTTTTGTGGATGCTTCCACCAAGACTTGCAGGTTAAAAAGAGACTATACACGTTGTGGGGACTATTTTTACTAAAGGAGTTAAATAAGAGCTATCGCTTGTAATGATATGTACCTCTACAATATAAATACGATTCAAAAAGAAACCGTTTACAATACCTTGTATGTGATTTTCGGACTATGGCAAGCCATTTCAAGTTAAAGAAAGGGTGCGGGACTGTGCCTAAGTTTCTGTTGTGGTTAATCGTATTCGGCATTGTATTGGGAGCTATTCCGGTGTTGTTCATCGGGGCAACCTCTTACTATATGGCTTCCGGTGATATAAAAGATAATGCTAATGAAAGCAATGCCCAGATCCTGCAGCAAACTCAAATTCGCGTAGAGCAGGTGCTGAAAACTCTTGAGCTTTCGGCCATACAATACATGAATTCAACGATCGTGATCAATTCGGCCATTCAGCCGCTTGATCCTTACGATTTCACCAGGATCCGGGACTTATCCAAAGGTTTATACAGCCTTCAGACATTTGCCCACGTAACCGACGCATCACTGATCAACCTGTACGACGATTGGATTGTCAATTTCAGTTTATTCCGCAGCTTTAGCACCCATCCGTATCGGCAACAAATTATGGAATATACAAAGCATCGAAATAACATGTTCTGGGTATACCGCAAATATGTGAATCTGACCTCAGAAGGCGAGGGGGATACCGTGTCGGATACGAATGTGGTGAATTCCATCAGTCTGGTATGCAAAATTCCGGCAATCCCCAGCCCGAACACTCCCCGCGAATTGCTAATTATTGATATTGCTATGAAAGAATTCAAGGAGCTGCTTACTCAGAATAATCGTTTGGGTGAAAAATATATTTTAGACCGCGATGGCAACGACTTTCTATCTGTAACAAAAGGCAATTACTCCGAGATCAATACGGATATCGTTAATAAAGCAAAAGAAGCGAACGAAGAAGTCGGATTTGTCAATGAGATTTTGAACGGCACTCCGGTGTTGGTTAATTACAGGGTGTCGAATTATAACGGCTGGATTTACGTATCGGTCGTTTCACTTGAGGAAATCACGACAAAATCGCGTAAGATCGGGGGGATTACGCTGGCCCTTTGCGTAGTCATCTTCGTCATCGTATTCCTGTTTGCTTGGTTAGGGAGCCGACGCATGTATACGCCGATCCGCCGGTTGTTCGAATATTCCAAGGAAGTTGGGGCATCGGAGCAGCCGGAATCGGGCTCGGATGAATTGTGGATTATCGAAGAACGGTTCCGCACATTATCCAGCACCGGGAAGCAACTACAGCAGCAAATCACCGGTCAATATGACCATCTGAAAGAGTTTTTCGTGTTGAAGCTGTTTAGCGGATTGATCTCGGAAAGTGATTTCTTGTATCGAACGAAAATTTTCGATTTTCCGACGGAGTGGAATAAGCTCGTAGTCCTCACTATACAAATCGATACGATGCAATTCACCAAATACCGGGAACATGATAGAGAGCTGCTTCTCTTCGCCATCAATAACATTGTCTGCGAACTGTTGCCTCAGGCGAACCGGTTTAGTCCGATCCTGATCGATCAGTCGCAAGTGTCTCTGTTGGCCTGTGAAGAAAGCGACTCTTTACTGCTGAAGCAGCGGTTGCATGATACGGCACAAATGCTGAAAGAGAATATTCAGCAGTACCTGCAGGTTAAAATCAGTATCGGTATCAGCCGCCCTTTCGATCGGCTCAGGGAGGCCGTGCGAGCATACAATGAATGCTTGGAAGCGCTGCGTCGAAGAATCAGTCTCGGGCAGGAGCTGATTGTACACTTCGAGGATATCGATTCGACGCAAGGCAATAAGTCGGCCGTATATTCTCAGCTGAAGATTTTAGAGGACCAATTGGTAGGGGCTCTCAAGCTGGCCGACCAAGAGCGCGTCCATCTAGTCTTCCGGGAATACATGGAAGCTGTGATCCAGAAGGAGGCATACTCTCACGAGTTTTCGCCGTTGATGCTGCAATTGATTTCCCGAGTCTATCAACTGATTCAAGAGCTAGACATTCCCATACGTAAGGTTCTTGGCGAACAAGCCACCATCGATTATTTTCAAAAGCTGAACGCGTTAGACGAAATTATGCAATGGTTCTGTGAATGTCTGTTTGATCCGGTTACATCCTATTTGACCAAGCAAGCAGAGACCCAATATGTCAATATCGCGAATCAAATGATGAGGCTCGTCCATGAGCTGTACAATCAAAATATCTCTCTGGAATCCTGCGCGGAAAGCTTAAACTTCCATCCGGCTTACTTAAGTCGAGTATTCAAAAAAGAACTGGGCATCAACTTTATCGATTATTTAGCGGAGTATCGGATGAATGTCGCCAAGCATTGGCTGCAGCACTCCACTTTGAAAATCTCCGAGGTTGCGGAGAAGTTCAATTATACGAACAGCACAGCCTTTATCCGAACGTTCCGTAAAGTCACGAGCATGACCCCCGGTCAATATCGGGAGTTGCATACCCATATTAAGAATTGAACATAGTACACAAAGAACCAGGCCCGACGGTTAATCCCGTCGGGTTTTTCCTTGCTGCTCAAAGGCTTCGCACCATAATCAAAAACGGACTATGCAAGTCAAAACCAGTCTATTTTCCCTTCGTGCAAGGCGGTAGATCCAGGTTTGACGAGTTGTCAAAAACAGACTATTTATTGTTCCAGGAGTCTGATGCACAATCGAAGCATGAGCCAATATTGGTCATTCATAGTCGATTGGAAGGGGATGTTGCATGTCAGCAAAAGCAGATCTATCAACCGTAATGCCTGCAAGAAAGTTACAAGTCAAAAATAAGTTTATGCGCGAAATAATTCGGGACAAATGGTTGTACATTATGGCTCTACCGGGAATATTGTACTTCCTGATTATCAGGTATGTGCCCATGTACGGCTTGGTCATCGCATTTCAAGACTTTAAACCGCATATCGGCATCTTAAATAGCCCTTTTGTCGGGTTGAAGCATTTTGAGCGATTTTTCGGTGAGCCGATTTTCTGGGAGCTGTTCCGAAACACGGTGTTACTTGCCGTTTACAACATGATATTCTTCTTTCCAATGCCAATTGTTTTGGCTCTGATGATGAATGAGGTGCGAAGAGAAAGATTCAAACGATTTGTTCAGACACTGATGTACATTCCCCACTTCGTATCATGGGTTGTCGTCGTCGGGATTTTCTATTTACTGTTAACCACGGAAGGAGGCGTATTGAATGAGCTGATTTACGCGATGACCGGCAAGAAAATTGCCTTTTTATTGGAAGCGGATTGGTTCCGAACGTTGATCGTCACGCAATCCATATGGAAGGAAGTCGGTTGGGGGACGATTATCTTCCTTGCCGCTTTATCGGGAGTGGATCTTCAATTATATGAAGCATCCCGCATGGACGGAGCCAATCGTTGGAGACAGCTTTGGCATATTACACTTCCGGCGATCCGAAGCACCATTGTTATCCTTCTCATCCTGCGACTTGGATCGTTCCTGGACAGCGGCTTCGAGCATATCTTCCTGATGCTGTCTCCGACCAACCGGGAAGTCGGGGAAGTTTTCGACACTTATGTGTTCTTAAAAGGACTTTCGCAAGGCCAGTATAGCTACAGCGCCACCGTCGGGATGTTTAAATCGGTTGTCGGCTTAGTATTAGTGTTAACGGCTAACTGGATGGCTAAAAGGTTTGGGGAGGAAGGCGTTTACTAATGTTACCATTCATTACTATAGGTGAGGGGGGAACATCCCGTGGTTCAAGACAGGACACTCGGAAACAAGCTTTTCGACGGAATCAACTATACGATATTGTTGCTGATCGGGTTAGTTACTGTACTTCCGTTTATCTACATTTTGGCGGTTTCGTTCACCGATCCGCATGAGGTGGCCAAGGGGGGCATTATCCTGTTCCCCACTAAATTTTCTCTGGCGTCGTATGAATACATCTTTTCCACCAATACGCTCTTACGCAGCTTAGGAATATCGGTATATATCACGGTCCTTGGGACTCTAATCAATTTGGTATTTACCTCATTGCTGGCGTATCCGCTTTCTCGCCCAACATTTCGCGGCCGGAATGTCATCATATTGGGCGTATTGTTTACGTTGTTGTTCAATGGCGGGCTGATCCCGACCTACTTCGTAGTTAAAGGTTTGGGATTGACCAATACGTTATGGTCATTGATGCTTCCAGTAGCCATCAACGGGTTCAACTTAATCGTCTTAAAAAACTTTTTTCAGCAAATTCCTGACGGGCTGGAGGACTCGGCTAAAATCGACGGCTGCAACGATCTGGGCGTGCTGCTTCAAATCGTAATTCCACTGTCTGCACCGGCGTTGGCGACCTTCGGTTTGTTCTACGCTGTCGGCCATTGGAACACATTCTTCAACGCAATCATGTACATTAACGACAATAAAAGTTGGCCTGTACAGGTGCTATTGCGGGAGATCGTCATCCTGGCGCAAACCCGGATCGGCGACACAAGCACGGATGAACAGCTCATTCAGCCGCTCACGATCCGGATGGCGGTCATCGTCTTCGCGACCATCCCGATTATGCTCGTTTATCCATTCTTGCAGAAGCATTTTGCAAAAGGCGTACTGTTAGGTTCGGTTAAGGGATGACTGGACTTTACAACAGATCCGTTATCATTTAATAAATCACTTTAATCTAAATTAGGGAGGGCTCAAAAAAAGCGTATACGGAACAGTTAATCAATCAAGACTTGCAAAGCGAAAAAATAAGGGGGATAAGAACATGAAAAAATGGGTTGCATTATGTAGTGCCATCATTATGGCGGCGGGTGTAGTGACAGGATGTGGACTGGATAAACCGGCAAGCACAGGCGAAACAAAAGGAGCTTCAAAAGTGGATGATACTCCATTGCAATTATCGATGGCGCTTCAACAGGTGGGAGAAATTCCATCGAAAGGCAACGAATTTGAGCAAGAACTGGAGAAATACACCAATACGAAGTTGGATATCCAATGGATTCCGAATGCGGCTTATGACGAGAAGATTAACGTTATGATCGCCTCCAACGAGCTTCCCAAGCTGGTAAGACTTAATTACGTTCCTACGACAATTAACGCGATGCAATCTGGTTTATTTTGGGAAATTGGACCGATGCTTAAGGATTATAAGAATTTGGCTGCTCTAGATAAGCAATATTTCGAGAACGTCTCTGTGGAAGGTAAAATTTACGGCGTTCCCGTTCTTCGTCCCATTGGCCGGGCAGCCATCGTCTATCGAAAGGATTGGTTCGACAAGCTAGGGCTGAAAATACCGAAAACATTGGATGATTGGTACAAAGTGATGAAGGCCATCGCGACCGAGGATCCGGATGGCAATAACAAGGCGGATACTTACGGAACCCAGCTATACAAAAGATATAATGAAGGAACTCAACCTCCTTTAACTCGGATCGCTGTTACTCAAGGCGCGCCGAACCGTTGGGCAGCAGAGAACGGTAAATTTACGCCGGAATTTATGACCAAGCCGTATGTAGATACCATGAAGCTGTTCAGAAAGCTATATGAAGAGAACCTGATCAACCAAGATTTCGCCGTATACGACTTAACCGAGCACGATAAAGCTATTGATAGCGAGCGGGTAGGTATAAAGCTCGGTGGAGTAGCCACCAATGGACGAAGCTTCCAAGACCGCATGGCCAAAGTGAATCCCAAAGGCGTGTTCGATATGGCCTTCTTTGAAGGACCGAACGGCATCAGGCAGACTGGAGAACCGGGTAACTTCGGAGTAATGGTTATTCCGAAATCGTCAGTTAAGACCGAGGCTGAATTGAAGCGCGTCCTAACGTTCCTGGATCAACTGCTCGATTCGAAGATGGCTACCTTGCAGCGTCGTGGTATTGATGGCAAGCACTACAAAGTATCGGCTGACGGCAAAAATACGGAAATCACCGACTTGAACTTATTCAACAAAGAAATCAAGCCATATCGCGACAACCTGATCAGCTTAGAGACCTTGAACGTGTTGCCACAGATTGATTCACCGATCGGGGTGAAAGGGAATCAAATGGAAGGTGAAGGCACCCAATATTCTGTGCCAAACCCGGCATTGACCCTAAACTCTGCGATTTACAGTGAACGCGGTAAGGAGCTGGACCAAATGATCTGGGACGCTCAGACCAAGTACATTATGGGCAGACTTGACGACGCAGGCTGGAAGGATGAGGTGGAAAAGTGGCGCAAAGCGGGCGGAGATCAATTAATTAAAGAATACGAGCAAGCTTACGCCAAAATGAAGAAGTAATCGAGGAAAGTATTACCGACGAAGAGCAGCAGAAAATAAAATAATCAGCAATAAACGGGGTCAGCCTATTAAGTTACCAGGGGCTGAACCCGTTTTGTCGTATTCGTGTTGCGCTGAACTATACTTTTTAAACACTGGATGTAACCTTTTTATACCCTTTCCGTCTATAAGCTAGAGGCTTAAGGAGGGGTTTACTGTGAAAAAATATATCCTTATTTTCATCTTGTTATCTCTGTTATTTATCCTTGGATGCAAAGAGAAGAACCAGGATGCTATTTTGAGTATCGACGAGGTTTCAGTTAATCTGATATGTAAGCAGGAAGCTAATACAAATGAATGTACCAATCAGAAATTTAAGGATTTCCAATCTTTTCAAATATTCAAAACTGCTTTAGAAAGTGCAGTAAAAATGTCTGAAAAGATTGATTATGCAGCAGAATACAATTTGAGCATAACATTCCAGGATCAAACAACAAAAGATTTTCATCTTGCTTTAGGTACAAATAGAGATATGAAGGGGTTATTGGTAGACCTTAAAAATACCAATCAAGGTTATGAAATTCCTATAGCACATGCGAACAAATTAAGGGATTTGATACGGGGTTAGAAAATTTTTTTGGTTTTTTTGAAAGGCAGGATCGTACAGCAAGCTATATGGAATGCAATTTCATCAATTGATAATATCTCAACTTACATTACAAGTAACAATCGGATAGAATAAAATAACTAGCTTGCACTGCAAGTTAGTTATTTTATAGCTCGGTACCTTGTTGTGCAATATAGCTTGGAGGGCACTATTGGAGGAATGCTTATGTTCAGTCAAATGGTTAGAGGAGTGCTGGAGGGGTGCCTTCTTGCGGTTATTGATGAAGAGGAAACGTACGGATACGAAATTATGGAGAAGCTCGCTCGTAGTGGCTTTGTGTTCGCCAAGGAAGGAAGTATCTATCCGCTTTTGCTTCGTCTGGAGAAAGAAAATCTTATAGTAAGTACACAGCGACCCTCTGGTTCCGGGCCTAACCGCAAATACTATCGAATGACTCCTGAAGGAGAACAGCAGCTGCAATTATTCCGTAGCAAATGGTACGAACTAAGTATTGCGGTAAACCGTATAATAGCAAAGGATGATGTATAATGTTGAATGCAAAGAATAAAACCTTGTTAAATGAAATGAAATTCTACGTTCGGAGCAGTTCCGTATCGGATACCAAAGCTAGTGAGATCCTAATGGAGCTTGAAGACCATTTATTAACTGCTCAGCGGGAGGGGAAGTCGTTCGAGCAAGTATTCGGCCAAGATCTTAAGTCCTATTCTGATGAGATCATTCGGGAACTCCCTAAATCCTCGAAATGGGAGCAATTAAAAACATTCGCACCCATAATCCCCTTGCTACTTCTATGGCGTTTTCTGAACGGTTTCAGTGGAGACCTGACGATACCGCTATATGAGAATATCACCTATATAATGATCTCCGTTGCTTTGTGCTTTGGATTACTCACCATTCTTCGTGCGGGCGCTTTCTCCTCTAAGGGTAAATCCTTCTGGTTGATGTACGGAGTAGGTATGGTCTTTTTGCTCACCTATGTTGGATTCTTTCTTGTTTCCAATCGTCTATTTCCCGCTGATCCCCAGCTCGTTCTTCATGGTGGTACCGCTTATATTACTGCCACAGTCAGCCTCGTCATCATTCTCTTTTCGTTATTTGGCCCGTTGTTGAAAAAGAAACATTAAGCTTTACATGAATTTATGAGCTTACCCAAACGCATCTCTAGCATGAACGTGGTGTTATCGAATGCCTGCACCTTCTTCGATTCGATTAAGAAAGTCAATGCTATTCTCCATGCAATCCCTATATTCTTTAGGCTTATAGGATTTATAAAATGCATTCATAAACCTATGTTCAAGAAATTAGTGCTAGATATTAAAACAATATATAACCCAAAGAGGTTCACACTTTGATTAAAGTCTACACCGAAATCGAAATAAAAGCTCCAATCGAAGTTTGTTTTGACCTAGCAAGAAATATAGATATCCATACTGAAACTGTATGGAAACATACAAATGAAAGAGCTATTGCTGGAATAACTACAGGAATGATTGGAGAGGGAGATACTGTTACATTTCAAGCTACACATTTTTTAATAAGACAGACTCTTACTTCAAGAATATCTGAATATAGAAGGCTTTATAAATTTGTTGATGAGATGATAAGTGGCGCTTTTAAGCTCCGCTTGGAATTAGTGGTTGGATCGTCGAAAGAGTAATATTAAAAGTATATATGAAGAGATTTTTGAAATACCGAAATAAATTACTTAAGATAAGAGCAGAGAAATATATTTTCTAGCAAAAGGCGGATCAATGAATCTTGAATTTTAATAGTTAATACCTATAAAGTTAATGTTAAATATATATTATACCAATTGAAAGTTGAATGATAAGATAGGTACCATTAAGTAAACGGAATAATTAAACAATATTATTAAGGGGTACCTTATGGACAAAAATACTGCTCAAAATCGGGCTGAATTATCAGGAAAGCTAACAAACGTATTAGATTCTCGATCGTTAACAAACTCTCATAAAAGGCTTGCAGATATACTCACTAAAGGCATGACGGTTCTTGATGTTGGTTGCGGTACAGGAGCAATAACACGCGGAATAGCGGAAGCAGTAGGTCCAAACGGGCGTGTTATAGGAATTGATAGTAATCCAAGCTTAATCGAAAAAGCCCGCCGAGCACATGGAGGATTGCCAGGATTATCATTTGAAACAGGTGACATCTATAATCTTACCTATAACAAAGAATTTGATATTGTAACCTCCGCTCGTGTTTTAATATGGCTTTCGGATCCATTGAAAGCATTGAAAATGATGATATCGGCCACTAAAATTGGGGGGCGTGTTATGATTTCTGATTACAATCATGAGAAGATATCATGGGAACCACTGCCCCCTCCAAGCATGCTCTCTTTCTATACATCATATTTAAAATGGCGTTCCGATGCAGGCATGGATAACGAGATTGCCGATCACCTTCCTGAAATGTTTCAAAAAAGCGGTATTGAAGAAATTACTATAACCCCCCAACATGAGGTAACTAAGCGAACAGATCAAGAGTTCCAAACTCGAATTGGATTATGGGCAGATACAGCTTCAAGCAGAGGAGTTCAAATGGAAAGAGACGGGTATATTTCTGAAAATGAATATATGACAGCAGAAAACGAATATCGGGAATGGATGGTACAAGAAGCCGTGTCTTTGACGATGTATATGTTAGCAGTTGAGGGTGTGAGAAAGTCCAATAAATTTATAAAAGGGAAAATATAGGTGGCGTCGAATAAGTATTTTGATCAATAAGAAAGCGGGAGTCCTACTGGTTAAATCATTTTTTTTGGAAATAAAGAACTTGAGTTTAGCGGAGGGTGTGAAGAATATGAAAGAGAAGGTTCTCGAAGTTTACGATAAACTTGCCAAAGACTACGAAATACATGTTGATACTCAGAGTGGGCATAACGCTTATTACGAACGGCCAGCCATGATGAAACTCATGCCAACTCATATGAATCAACTTGCAGTCCTAGATGCTGGTTGTGCCGCTGGGTGGTATACTGAACAATTTATAAAACTTGGTGCGCAGGTTACAGCTGTTGATTTAAGTCCTGCAATGGTAGAAGCATGTAAAAGGCGAGTCGACAATGAAGCAGGAGTATTCACTTGTGATTTAACTGACACGCTTCCATTTAAAGACGAGACCTTCAACCTTATTGTAAGCTCATTAACTCTACACTACATTGATGATTGGGTGCCAACCTTTCGTGAATTCCATCGTGTCATGAAACCAGGTGGACATCTGATTTTCTCCGTACATCACCCTTTTATGGTCTTTAAACACTTTGAAAAACCTGATTACTTCGCCCATGAATTACTGATGGAAATATGGAACAAAAAGGAGTCGGGTCCAGTGGAGGTCACGTTTTATAGGAGACCGCTTCAAGAAATCATTAACGTTACATCAGCACAATTCGTAATTGACCAAATCGTTGAACCGCAACCAGATTTAGATTTGAGAGACAAACCCGAGTCCATTGACTGGTATAACCAATGGTTTGATCGTCTTTCGACCAATCCACATTTTCTAATTGTAAAAGCACAAAAATAAAATCATTAATTCAGAAACTGCTTATTTTAGAGGCTGACATTTTAACTTTGCTAGTACCAAGCCCGCTAGGAGAATTCTTCTAGTGGGCTTGTTATTTTTGTAACCATGAAGAGGATAGTCAAGTTTGGGTCAGATAGTAAATGATCCAAGGTATGAATCAACAAAATTCGACGATTGTATAAGATTGGAGCATTTGATCCAATAATGATGAACATGGCTACCATAAGAATGCGATAGGTTAAAAGGATATGTGTAATGATCGACAGCCGTTTGTAAGGGGAAATTTGTGAACGGTGAACTTGAGATGGGATGTTAGGTATAATTCTGGTAGGGGGAATAAATTATGAGCAGAGAAGATAAACAGTCAGCTTTTGCAATTTGGATCAGTTTAATCAGTAACATCGTTTTAACCTGCATCAAATTTTCTGTTGGTTTATTATATAATAGTCCAGTATTGATTGCTGACGGCGTTCACAATGCGGGGGATGTGGTTGCTACCGGTGCGGCACTTAGCTCCATGCGTGTATCCAAGCAGCCTCCGGATGAAGATCATCCTTACGGACACGGAAAAGCAGAAGTTGTGGGTGCAGGTATTGTGGCCATTATTTTGGGGATGGCTGGAATCTATATGGGGTACCATTCCGTAAAGGTACTTTTTGAACCTCCCCATAATGCAAGCGTTATAGCTTTAGTGGCTGCAGCGTTTTCTTTGATTTTGAAGCAAGTGCTTTATGTATATACGATGTCTATCGGGAAAAAAATGAAAAGTAATGGTTTGATCGCAACGGCCTATGATCATCTTGCAGATGTATATGCTTCGATTGCAGCAGTAATCGGGATCGGTTTAGCTATGGTTGGAGATTACTATAATATTACTTTTTTGTCTTACGGAGATCCGATTGCAGGAATCGTAGTCGCTTTTTTTGTGCTAAAGCTGGCTGTTCATATGGGAAAGACATCGGTTGGCGTTTTGATGGAAAAGAATGTCGATTCAGAGAAATTGAATGCATTTGTCAACTTGGTTCGATCGGTTCCAGAAGTTAAACGAATTGACCGAATTCGGGCAAGAGATCACGGACATTACATTATCATCGATGTGAGAGTCGGTATTCCGGCAGATTTAACCATTCAGAACGGACATGATATTTCCCGACACATTAAAGAAACGATCATGAATCAGCATCCCGATGTTGAAGAAGTATTAGTCCATTTAAACCCATGGTACAAAGAGAATGGTTGAGTATCTAAGGAGGCTTTCTTGAATCCAGTGCAATAGACGGCGCAATGAATGCAACCGTCTATCCAGAAGGACCTATGGGGAAATAATGGATCAGTTGGAGGATGACCCATATAATATCTTATGTAAATCTATCAAATTTGGAACGACACATTCCCCGTTGCAAGCGCCTATTTAGTTAAACAGTCCAATCTCTATTCCTCATTCGTTCATAAAATACAGAAGTTGTAAAGGAAGGAGGAAGACACTATGGGATTGGGAGTTGGAGGAGGCAGTTGTAGCTGTGCAGGTTTTTTTACTTCTACGGGTGTAATTCTCGTACTATTTATTTTGTTGGTTATTGTTTCTCGTTCATTTATCTAACAGATACAGACGCACTGCCCTCTTTCCTGCGGGATTGAGGGCTTTTTCCCATAATAACTTATTGACCCACCTTATTAAAAATTTTGTATTTCTCGGCAGTTAATGTGTAATTAAATAGAAAAAATTTACCGGTGACATAAATATGCCTACATATGTTATTTTGAAAAACTTGAGAAATCAGGCTTTTGAAGGGCCTACTAACCTCTGTAATTTCATAATAACGCTTGCTATACGAGATATGGTCCCAACATCCTCAAAGTAAGATTGAACTGCTGGAATTCAAGTGGGCTAATATGCTAGTTCATTCGGTCATATCAAACCGTCATAGTTGTTTTGGTACAAAAGCCCAAAAAATAGGCATTTGAATCAGTAACAAGTGCGGATGCTGCTCCATAGACTGTTATCATGTTCAATAAAGATCAATCTTTACTTGATACCAATTACAAAAAAAATGGAGGTATTTACAATGAATAATTTCCAAAATGAGCTTCAACAGTTGAACGTTTCCCAATTTCAAGCAGGTGAGATGACACCTTGGAATCAACAAAACCAGTACCCGACGGGTCAGTTTCCGATTGGCGTGAACCCGGCAGATCCTTCAAGGCTATGTGTTGGCTTCGGCGGGTTTGGTGGCCGCTGCGGTGGCTTCGGCGGTTGCGGAGGATTTTGTGCTGGATTCTGTGGCGGATTCTGTGCTGGATTCTGTGGTGGATTCTGTAGCGGATTCTGTGGTGGTTTTTGCAACCAGCGCTGCGGCGGATTTTGTCACCATCGCTGTCGTTAACCCTTAATTCCCATCATTACCAGTTTCTTAAGAGAACCGCATAGGCGTGAAGAAGCGAATGCCCCTGTACAGCGATAGGCTGTTAGGGGCATTTAATAATTACAGACAAAGGCATGTGGGACGAATAGGCTTACATATGATAATGAAGGATTGATGTTACAAATTGGCTATCTGCAACAGTTAGGAGGAGTAAAATGCCAAATTTGACCCCTGCTGCACGTCTGAAAGTAAAGGCAGACACCTTCTTTCTCCCAGTTCCAAATGAAGGTGTATATTTCCGGAATAACTTAGGCACATTCCGTATGGAAGGCGAGATGATCGATCGATGGATTGAAAAACTGATTCCGATGTTTAATGGGGAATACACATTGGAGGATTTGACGGACGGATTGTCGAGCTCACACCGGGACCGGGTGTATGAAATCGCGGACGTACTACACCAAAAGGGATTTATTCGAGATGTGAGTCAAGATCGATCTCATCAATTGACGAATGGGATTATCCAAAAGCACGCTGCTCAAATAGCCTTTTTAGACAGCTTCGGCGATTCTGGCGCATACCGGTTTCAATGTTATCGACAGGCTAGCGTTTTAGCGATCGGGTCAGGCCCGTTTTTCGTTGCGTTGGTTTCAGCCTTAATTGAGTCTGGACTGCCCAGGTTCCATATGCTGATAACGGATTCTGTGCCCACGAATCGGCAGCGGCTGATGGAATTGGCGGAGCACGCACGCCGAACGGATCCTGAGGTGCTTCTTGAGGAAATCACTCTGGGTAAAGAAGGAGCTGACGGCTGGCGAGACGTCGTGCAGCCGTTCCAATCGATTCTGTATGTCTCTCAGGAGGGAGATGTTGAGGAGCTACGGCGTCTCCATTCGATTTGCAAAACGGAGAAGAAGATTTTTGTGCCGGCTATGTTCCTTCATCAGACAGGAATGGCGGGCCCGGTCGTACATCCAGCGTCAGAGGGATGCTGGGAATCCGCATGGCGTCGCTTACACGAGACAGCTGTTTATAAGGATCCGGCGCTGCATGTCTTCTCATCTACAGCTGGAGCGATGCTTGCAAATGTGATTGTGTTCGAGTTATTTAAAACAGTGACCGGAGAATCGGAGTTAAGAAATTCGTTCTTTCTGCTTGATCTGGAAACATTAGAAGGAAGCTGGCATCCATTTATGCCGCACCCTATGATACATGGTTTTGCGGCAGCCCAAAGGGTTCAAATATCGAATATTTCGATTGATAGAGGCCCGGACAAAAGTGCAACGAACCGTTTGCTGACATACTTTAACCAATTGACTTCGACACAAACGGGGATTCTCCATGTTTGGGAAGAAGGGGCGCTAAGGCAGCTACCGCTCTCTCAATGTCGTGTTCAGGCGGTTGAACCGTTGTCAGAGGGACCTGCCAAGCTGCAGCCGGAGCTAGTCTGTGCAGGACTGACGCATGAGGAGGCGCGGAGGGAAGCAGGGTTGACCGGAATTGAAGCGTATGTATCACGATTGGTCAGTATGGTCGTAAATACGAAAGAAATTGTCGGTATCGGAGTAGGGGAAACGGCTGCGGAAGGCGTTATCCGCGGATTGCAAGCAAATTTGACCGAGCAGCTAGCGAGGCAACAGAAAGATCGGAAGCATTCTGTTATTCGGACTCAGTTAAGTAAGGTGGAGGATGAACGCTGCCGGTTTTATTTACAGGCTTTGACTGCGATGAGGGGAGCGCCGGTGATCGGCATCGGCGAGGAAGTGTTTGGATTCCCAACAATGTGGGTCGGTACAGGTGATTTCTTGTATGGCAGTACTGGCTTGAATAGTACAAAGGCGTTGCAGAAAGCGCTCAAAGCTGCATTACATAGGGTGCAGAACAATTCCGCAGTCTGTGCGGCCGAAGTGCTTCAATCATCATCGGTGAATTTTGGAAAAGAATTAGCGGTTGATCTTGTGATCCCATCAAGTGAAGAAGCATCACAACCGAAAGTTTTGCAGGATGCTTTACAAATTTTGAGAAAGAATGGTAAAGAGCTTTTTGTTGTGGATTTGGCCGTGGAACCTTTTTTGAAAGAAGGGCCTGAAGGAGTATTCGGTGTGTTGCTGCGAGAGGAGGAGTCCCGGTGAACACAGTGGTGGCCATTATCGGGGTAGGCGAGTTGGCGGACCTGGTATGCAGAGAGATGTCCGCCTTATGCCGGATTGTACATTTGTACGATTTTAAGGCAGGAATACCAGAAAGGACGGATTTAGCCTTGGTGCTGCACGATGCTTGGCATCCTTCCGTTCATGAGGAGGCGGAGGAACTACTTCGGGCAGCAGGAATTCCATGGCTGCGAGGCTTTGTCGCATTTGGTGAGGGCGTGGTAGGACCGCTGATTCGCCCAGGTTTGTCCGGGTGTTCGCAATGTGCCGATACCCGGCGTCTCTTGGCGGGACGTGACCGTAAGGAGATGTGGATGCTGCAGCAGCGTCTGACTGAGACTGAAGGAATACCGAGTGATGCGTGGGTATCCCGCACTGGACTATTACAGATGACGTTCCTGCTCGTAGCGGAGTCGCAGAGGATCCTTCAGGGCGATCGGCCCCTTTCGGAAGAACGGATGTATTTCATAGACTTAAAAACGCTGAAATGCACAAGCCACTTCTTTCTGCCGGATCCGTTATGTCCAGTTTGCGGTGGTTTGCTTGACGATACACCGTCTACAGCCAGAATCTCACTGCAACCAAGTCCTAAGATCAACGAGAAAAGCTACCGCTGCCGTTCGTTGGAGGACATGAAGGGATTTCTGATTGAAGATTATCTGGACTATAAAACCGGCTTTTTGAATGGGAAAATGATCGATCTTTTATCACCTTTCGCTGATGTGAGTGTAAATCTTCCGATGTTTAACCAAGACGAGGCAACGGCAGGTCGAACTCATTCCTATGCGGATAGCGAGTTGACTGCCATAATGGAGGGATTGGAGCGGTATTGTGGTATGGCGCCACGCGGCAAAAGGACGATGATCAGAGACAGTTACCGCAATTTAGCGGATCATGCTCTGAATCCTGTCACAGTTGGCTTATACGCGACGGACCAGTATAAGCTACCCAATTTTTCTTTTAAGCCATTTACTCCTGACGAGCCAATCGATTGGGTTTGGGGCTATTCATTTGAACGTCAAAGTCCAATAATGGTTCCACAACAGCTCGCTTATTACAGTTCCAGCTGCGGACAAGGGTTTGTTTATGAAACGTCCAACGGATGCGCCTTGGGAGGAACCTTGGAGGAGGCCATTTTCTACGGCATTATGGAAGTGGTAGAGCGAGATTCATTCTTGTTGACTTGGTACGCACAGCTGCCGCTTCCTCGGCTTGATCCTTTATCGGCAGGCGATCTAGAATTGGAACTCATGGTCAGCCGATTGCAAACGGTGGCGGGATTTGAATTGCATTTGTATAACGCGACTATGGAGAACGGAATCCCGAGTGTTTGGGCATTGGCGAAAAATACGAAACCTAAGGGAGTAAACCTGATTTGCGCGGCTGGAGCACATCCGGATCCAGTTCGTGCGGCCAAAAGTGCAATTCATGAATTATCAGGGATGATGCTAACTCTTGACGAAAAGTTCGAGGCTAACCGGGAGCGGTATGTGCAAATGTTCCACGATCCATCTCTCGTGCTCGAGATGGAGGACCATTCAATGCTGTACAGCTTGCCGCAAGCAGAGGAGCGCCTGAAATTTCTTCTGGAGGAAAACCGCCCTCTGCGAACATTTCAGGAGGAATTCGACCGGACACCGACGCATTCGGACCTGACCGATGACTTGAAGGACGTCCTTCTGATGTTCCGCCAGTTGAACCTCGATGTGATTGTGGTAGATCAGACAACTCCGGAATTGAAACGAAACGAATTGTACTGTGTGAAAGTACTGATTCCAGGAATGCTGCCGATGACGTTCGGATATCATCTCACCCGTGTGACTGAACTAGAGAGGGTGTTGAAAGTACCAGCTCTACTCGGTTATGTGAAGCAGCCGTTGCTTCTAGAACAACTCAATCCGCATCCGCATCCTTTCCCATGAAACGGCCTGAGGAGGGAGTAGGATGAGTCTGGAAAAATTTCTGCAAAATCTCCATGCGGATACCTCTGAGTCGAGTCAGCCGGTTAAGGAAATTGATTGGGAGGACGCGCCACTTAGCTATAAGCTCTATCGCAACTTGCCGGCCATTCCTTTGTCCTCGGAAGTACCTCTAACGCTTATTGGACATGAGTCGCCCGCCAATCCTGATCTGACAACAATCGGTCATTTCCTCTGGCATGTATATGGTCTCACTCAATTAAGCCAATACCCAGCAGCAAATGTCATAAATGAATCAGAGCGCCCGTTACAAATATACCGGCGTTTCATTCCATCAGGTGGCGGGTTGTACCCGAATGAACTGTATATATATTTGAAGACAAAGGATGTTCCTGTCGGAGTTTACCATTATGATGCGGCGCACCATCGTTTGGTATTACTTCGCAAAGGAAATTTCGATTCCTATATGAACCAGGCTCTCGGCAACCGATACGATGTGTCGGCAAGTTTTGGTATTGTATTTGTGTCGGTTATGTTTTGGAAAAATTTTTATAAATACAATAACTTTGCTTTTCGTCTGCAGGGTCTAGATACGGGTGTACTGATCGGGCAGTTACTTGAAGTAACGAAACGGTTCGGTTACGAATCAGATGTGTATTTCCAGTTTCTTGATCGTGCGGTCAACCATCTGCTCGGGATATCCGATCGGGAGGAGAGTGTGTATGCGGTGATTCCGCTCTCGATGGAGCCCACAATCTGGAATAATAATGGAATTTATGGAGAAGAGGATATTTCTGCGGATAATTTGTGCAGGGAACTACCGGTCATTCGGCATGAACACTATGTGCGGTCACAAAAAATCAAGGAGTTCCCGATGCTGACCAAGATGAATGAAGCATCCATGCAAAATTCAACTGGAGCTTTTCGTCACGTCAGGGCATTGAAGCATGTTGATAGAGGGATACAGGCGATATATATGCCCCGTGTTGAGCGGTTATCGTATGATCTGGCTTCGATTTGCCGAAAGCGGTATTCGCCTGAGTCGGATTTCGTATTGAACAGGGTGACGCAAACGAATGTGGCCGCTTTGCTGCAAGAGGCTGCGTCTTCCTTCTCATATCACAATGATTTAAAGGGACCTCTTGAAAATGTGTCTCGTATATTCCTGTACTGTTGTTTGAGTAACGTTGAAGGTATACCGGACGGCGCTTACCGCTATGACAGCTCAGCTCATTTATTGCGCCGAGTACTTCCCGGAGATCATCGGGTATGGTTGCAACAGGGAATGTCCATGGATAATGTTAATCTATTTCAAGTACCACTATGTTTGCATGTGGTTGGTGACAAGGACCATCTCAAATCGTTGATAGGGTATAGAGGATACCGTATTCAACAGATGGAAGCGGGGATGCTTGTACATCGCTTACTGCTAGCGGCATCTGCTGTCGGAATGGGAGGGCGGCCTCTGCTCGGATTTAATCCAAGTATTTGTGATGAAATTTATAATTTGGCTCCACAAGGAAAAACCAGTCTTATCCAAATTCCGATTGGCCACTATCGTCAGCGCCCTCGTCTGGAAGGGGGCTTGCATAGCTAGAAGAAGGGAAGATAAGAGCAATGGTAATGGGCGTTCTTTAGGCTATGGGAGACTTAATAAAGTATAAATATGCCAGTTAGCAGATGGAGAAAGCTGAAGAATCAATAGCTGTTTAAGCACTTCCTTATACACTTGGAAGTGCTTAAACAGCTATTGATGGTTTTTGAAGACTGCAATGGGTTATTCGGTTCAGTGTAGTATCCGATAGAAACAAGACAATCAACCGACTTGAATAGACTCTTTGAGGCTGCCGCGTGCAGCTTTTTGTGCTAGACGGGCAGTTATGCGAAAAAACATTGATAGTTTTTATGGCTCAAAACCGAAATCAGCGCTTGACGAAGTCATTCGATTCCGTCTCCTTGTCCAGCCTAGCCCTGGAAAAACTTAAGAACGATAATGACAGCGCACACAACTTTATTCGAATTTATTCGACTTGAAGCCACTGCCTGCTCCCCAAAAAACTGCATTTATACAGCCTTTAGCCAGTATTTCCGAAGTCTCATAGAATTCATGCAAATGTGCATTTATTTTTCCATTCTTAGCTGAAGCGGAGCGTTTTCCATGAAAATGGATGTACTTTTGCAGGTTTGTTCTCACTACCTCAATTCCGGTAGGAAAATAACTGCATGTTTGCAGGAATTTGCGAGGACTAGTGGTCGTGGAGGGTCAAGTACTGATTTTGAGGTTGGTCCGTTTTTATAGCAGAATATTTTTTGAGGTTCTCTCGCCCTAAAGCAACTACTGAAATACAGCATTCGTCTAAATCTATAAATACATCTTTAGGATGCGAACCCATGAACCCTTTCTCAAAGTCTAGTATAAAGAAAAGCGTGAATCTGTTTACTGCAGTTTTCATAACCTTGATGTTATCGGCATGTACGGAGCAACGAAAAGTAGAAGTTCAATCGCCACCCGTAAGCTCCCAACCTGCTAGCTTTCAGGAATCTGTAGGCCAGCCTGAGCCACCCAAAACCGGAGAGGCAGCCCCGAAGCGTTCTTCTCTTTCTAGTGATTGGGAACAGGTGAGTCGAATCCAGCGTATACTTGGTACAATTACAGATATCCAAATCTCGAATGGTAATGTTCAATCTATTGACCTAAAGGTGAAATAAAACGTAAATCCAGTCAATAACCCAGTCGATTACGATTACATTGATCAAACACTGCATTTAATTGTAGATGAACCATTGAGTACTGCAGGCAGTCTCCAAGACAAGCTGAAAAAAGGTTCCACTTTCCTAGTAAATTTTGCTCAATTCGCTATTCCCTCAAAGAGTGAAATTGTGCTAGCGTCCAGATTTTCCTATAATTACTTCTTTTACGAGCATAATGATTCTTTTATGGACACAAAAGGTCAGCCTTTCGACTTAAAGGCGGAATTTGAAGCGGCAAAACCAACCACAGTGCCTACACCAAAGACGGATAGAAAAATACTGTATGCACTGGGTGAAAACCAATTGACCTAACCGCTTACGGAAATTCCTTACTACCGCCAAGGAAAATCCGAACCCTTGCCAGAGATCGTTTTCAAACAGTATAACGAGGGACATTAACCGTGGTTAAGCAATCCTCTGACTGTTGCATTAGTCAATTGTTCCAATTTGATAAGTTCAGATGAAGTAGATATACTGCAAAATAAAGCTACAATCGGCGAGAAGAACATCGTAATAGATTCGGACAGGGTCATTACCGAGGTCAGCACGAAAGACAAAGAAATGAAGGTGGTGATGAGCAAACCCGGAGGTATCACCTACGACATTACTATGGACACACCACAGGGAACGGATGTATTATTCGTTAAGCAAATCATTGCAAATACTCCAAGTAAATAATAAAGAGGATATTCATCAGAAATCCCAAGAGGCAATTAATAGGAACTATAGTTGAATAAGTTACCAGAGCAAGTGCCGCGGCAGCCTGATCCGAGCCCCTAATGATAATGAGAATTATTTTCAATTATGATAGTTTAATAGATAGGAAAGAAAGGGATGACCGATTTATGAGAATTAGTGACCATATCGTATTGTGGAATCATGTTCTCATCAGAGTGATGGACGTTCGTCTCATGCTGCTGGAGCCTGGTGAAGTGATGCGCGGATATCGCGTGCCGACAAGCGCTTTCCTGTATGTCACTAGAGGTAGTGCCCAGTTGCACCTAGATGGAATCGAAAGCCTCATGCAACGATTCCATGTTCTACACGTGGGGAAAGGGCTTAGCCTTGATATTGCGGCTATCGAGCAACTGGAATATTTTATGGTGCTATATAAGGCAACATTGCCGTTTCCGAGCCGATATGAATTGGTCAGTCTGATGGAGCGCGAGAATCCGTTCCAGTTGTGCTATAGTTTAGCTCCTAAGTTTCCGATATCTTGGCTGCAGAAGCTGGAGCATATGTATCAAATATGGCAGGCACCAAGTCCGCTCGATAAACTCAAAGTAAAAACACTATTCTATCACTTGCTTTATGAACTGGTAGAGCAGCTGCACGAACAAGGGGTCGACGTCATTCGTCCCGATCTCGTCAGACAAGCTGTTTATTATATGCAGGAGCATTATCAGGAAACGTTGACGCTGGAAGCATTGGCGGACACGCTGGAATGTACGTCCAGACAGCTGCTCCGTTTGTTTAAGAATCAAATGGATACAAGCCCGATCGTGTATTTGATTCAACTTCGGGTGAACAAGGCTAAGGCGCTTCTCGTCTATACGGATAAAACGCTAAAAGAGATCTCTGAGAGTGTCGGGTACGCGGATAGTTACTATTTCAGCCGGATTTTCAAGAAGCAAGAGGGCGTCTCTCCCAAAAGATTCAAAGAGTTAAATGCCCGGGAATGGCGTCGAAATAATCCATTCCCGCTGTCGGAATATCCCATTGTGGCGAGTGGGCTTAGACGCTATAGTAATAATGGTTATGAGAACCATTATCACTACTTGGAAGAGGGAGATTCACAGATGTATAAGAAGTCAAGAACATGGATGACTGCGATGGTCGCCATCTGTTTCACATTATTGCTCAGCGCTTGTTCAACCGGGTCAACGGCAACGCCGACAATGACGAATGGAGTGACGCCGGTCCCTACCATCAATGTATCTCCATCCTCTGCGAATAAGGAAGCCGATGCCCCGCGAGTCATTAAACACGCGATGGGTGAAACGACGATCAAAGGTACGCCATCCCGAGTCGTTATCTTGACCAATGAGGGGACGGAAGCGCTGCTCGCAGTCGGTGTTAAACCGTTGGGAGCCGTTATGTCCTGGATTGGCGAACCATGGTACGACCATATCAAGAACGATATGCAGAATGTAACTGTCGTCGGAGATGAATTGCAACCTAATCTTGAACTGATTGCCACCTTGAAACCGGATTTGATTATCGGGAACAAAGCGAGGCAGGAGAAAATTTATGATCAACTGAAGCAAATTGCTCCTACGGTGTTCGCGGCTGACTTGGTTGGGGATTGGAAAGTCAATTTCAAGCTGTACTCAGAGGCGGTAAATAAGAAAGATGAAGGCGAGAAAGTGATGGCTGCTTTCGACAAGCGTGTAGCGGAAGTAAAAGCTAAGCTTGGCAGCAAGGCGGCAACGAAAGTTTCGCTGGTTCGTTTCTCGGCGGCGCAAGTGCGTGTCTACCAGAAACAGACATTTGCCGGTGTGCTGCTGGGCCAATTGGGCATCGCACGTCCCGAGTCGCAAGACAAGGACTCTTTCATTGAAATTTTGAATAAAGAAAGTATCACTAAAATGGATGGAGATGTCCTGTTCTACTTCGTTTCGGAAACGAAAGGGAAGACGGATGCAGCAAAGGTGGTAAAAGAATGGTTGAATGATCCTTTATTTAAAAACTTAAACGTAACGAAAGCCAATAAAGTGATTAAGGTAGATGAAGGTATTTGGAACTCCGCCGGTGGGTACAAAGCAGCCAACTTGCTGTTGGATGAATTGATGGAGTATTTCGATGTCAAATAACAATATGTCTAAAATCATCTTATTTAGGGGTAAGTCTGGGACTGGTAAATCAACCTTGTCAAACGAGCTTGGTAAAAGACTCAAACTACCTGTATTACATAAGGACGATATTTACGATTCAGTTGCTGGTATTGTTCCCGAACATGATTTGAGAAACAAAATATGTTTCGAATTTCTGTATCGTTTCTTACAAACGGTTCTTGATTCTGATGCCACGATTATACTTGATTTTGGGTTGAATAATACCGATGGCGTACGGAGTTTAAAGACCTGGGTTGAGGAAAGAGGCGGGGAATTAGTAACATTCCTATGTACCTGTAGCAATGAGACCATTTGGTCTGAGAGACTAGCTGACCGAAGTGTAAATCCTCTGCCTAATCAGTTGATTACTAACTTATCCGAACTCAAAGAATATTATAAGAATTTAAAGACGGAGCATCTTGAAGGAGAATTGATTCTGGATACGGTTGAGGAAATAAAATCACTTGTTGATCAAGCCGAAGCTTTTATCATGGAGCAAAATAATGGATTACTCTAATATAGTTGAGGAGTCTGCCTTAGTGGCAGCTCTTCTTTTTGTTTAATGGAGTCACGGGTAGAATAATGCAAAATGAAACTGCTTACATGACCTACAGTATATACAGTATAATTAGAAAATAGAATTTTTTTTAGGAAAGGGTTGTAAGCATGCCGAAATTATTATTCGACCCAATGAAACATCCTGATTGGATTCCGCCTCAGACTGCAGAGTGGCACGCGAATTTGGCGTCTGAAACCGGAAGGTATAAGTATCCATGGAACTCGGTGTTCGATGAACCGCGAGCCGAAGTAATCTTTGCGGACAAAATTGCGGCCTACCTCAAGGAGAACGTACGGGTATTGGACGTTGGCTGCGGCCACGGTGAATTCACGAAGACGTTTGCTCACAAAGCAAAAGAAGTCGTGGGGATTGACATCAATGAGGAATACATAGCCTCAGCAATAGAGGGTACAGGCGAATCCGTAACATTTTTTGTCGTTGATGCCGACAAACGATTGCCGTTTCCTGACGACTCTTTTGACGTCGTTTACACGAAAAAGGGGCCGTGGCTATTCCACAAGGGAATTGAAGAAGGCCATAGGGTTATTAAACCCGGCGGCATAGTGCTGGGATTGTATCACTGCGGAACAGACGGCGGGCTTCGAAACCTTTTCCCAGGGTTATATTATCCATTTCCGGGCAGTTACCTAGACGATATTAAAGCCAAGTTTGAACGCCAACTGTCCGAAAGCAATCTAGAAAAAGTTGAATTACAGATATATGAAGAGATTGAATATCTGTCGAGACCTGAGGATGTCCTGATCAAGAAATGCTTTGGCCAGAAGGAAGCATTGAAGAAAATTGTCTGGCAGGAATGCCTGAAACAGGTTGAGGAAATATTTCTTCAGCATACCACTCCAAGAGGTCTAAGGGTCGTGAACTATCATGCTTTAATGATCGGAAGGGCGAGGTAGCTTCAGTGGGAGGAAAGGATAGCGATCATAGCGACATTGATCTTTGCTACATAGGTGACTTTGTAAATTTTGGACGAGAGAGCCTATTTTATAATGGTTGAGAATTTCAGCATATGAGTGCACCTTTGTCATGGTTTGAACATGTAATAAAAGAATATGAACGAAATGGTACCAATATTGCCACCATTACTATTATGCTTGCAACTGGCCTTTGTATTAAAGGAGAGAATGAAAAGTGGCGGAGTCTACAATCCATAGCAATTGCTTCTTGACTTAATGGATCCACCCTGCTTTCCGCAGATGAAATTCGCAAGATTCGAGTAAGGATAAGATCGGCAGCTGCGTTGTGAGGGACGGGCAGTTATCCATAATTTTAACAATATTTAGTTCACTCGGTAACAAACCTCCACATTTTCACGTTTATTTTTTGGAGGTGTCTGTATGAATAAATTAACAATTTCTATTTTCGTTTTAATTGTATTAATTGCATGTAGTAAATCCTCTCCTTCTGAAAACACAATTACAGTAAAACGTTCTGCTCCCACTGACCCAGCTGTTACAATGAACGCACCGCTTTATAAAAATGTACCATTTTCAGTTACTATGTTCGCCCCTGTCCAATTAAAATCAAATGAAGAATTTACGATTGAGGCTACTCTAAAGAATATAATTGATGTTGATTTAAACATGCGGCATGCAGCAGGTGTATTTTACTTCTCTATTAAAGACAGTAATGGTAAGCGTATTAACACATTTGTTATGCCAATGGTAGGAATAAGTCGAACTATGCCAGGACAAGGTGAAATCACCGAACAGTATAAATATAAACTTGATAAACCTGGCTATTATGAAGTTTCAGCTATAGCTAAATTTTCAATCGGTGAAGGAGAGAAAACAAAAGACTATGAACTTAAAACCAATATTGCAAGTATTGAATTTGCAGAATAGAAATTGTTAAATACTAATAGGAAACGTTAGCCTAATGACCAGCAAAAAGGAGGTAAAATGAAACAAAGTATTAATAACAATTTTAATGATTAAGGGAGTGAGAAGGTGAATATACGTACAGCTCGTCTTGATGACATTCCACAATTAATCAACATGCGTTGGCAATTTACTTTAGAACATGAGGATGTGCAACCTCAAGTGTATAAGGAATTTTTAGAAGTATATGGGGAGTTTCTAAAATCGGCATTAGATGACCACCGGTGGACTATTTGGCTATCTGAAAGAGATGGTGAAATACTGTCTCATGTTTTTATTCAACAAGTGGATGTAGTTCCTCGACCCGGTAAAAAAATATCTCCTTTAGGATATGTTACAAACGTGTATACCCTTCCAGAGCATCGAAATAAAGGAATTTGTGGAGAGATTCTTGAAATGGCAAAATTGAATGCAAAAGATGAAAATCTAGAGCTACTTATTGTTTGGCCAAGTAATAAAAGCGTTAACTTTTATCAAAGACATGGCTTCTCACAAAATACTGAAAATATGGTAGCGGTTTTAAATGACTATTAAACATATATAATCTCTAAGCTACACGAAGGCAATAGATTTATCAAGAACTACATAGCAATCGAGAAGAAATCACATCAACTATAGCATGATAAAATCAAAGAAGATTTGAAAATTCTTAATGTATTAAAAATAAATCCTTAAAAAAAGGGAGACGAGCACGATGGCAAATATCGAGCACATGCAGACTGTAAATGTTCCGGCTTCAACGGTATATGAAGCTTTAACCACTGCAAAAGGACTTTCAGAAGTATGGACAAATGAACTAGTAGTCAATGATCAGATCGGTTGTATAAATGAATTCTTATTCGGCGGCAAAGGCTTAACAAAGATGCGAATTGATGAGCTTGTTACCGATAAAAGGATCCTGTGGCAGTGTGTGGATTCAGATCCAGAATGGATAGGTACGACTATTTCTTTTGATTTGGAGGAAAAAAACGGGAAAACTTCAATCATTTTTCGTCAGATGAATTGGAAGGAAGTGTCCGCATTTTATCGTATATGTAATTATAACTGGGCTATTTTTTTGTATAGTCTAAAACAGTATTGCGAAGAAGGGGAGGGTATTCCGTATCATAAACGAAAGTTTTAGAACCATTGAAAACACGGATGGGTCGACAACTGATTTCGGAAGTATTGGGTAAGTACGACGAAGTAATCAACCCCATCTTTACGCCCTTGTCATCACGTTAAACATTCCTGTATAGCCTAAGAAATGGGCTTTGCTTTAGTTGAGGATCTGCAGCTGTGCAGTTCCTCTTTTCTTTATTATTTAAGTAAAGGGCAGCTTAACTAAATAGGTAAATATTTACATGCGAACAAATGTACTGTATTATAAGTAAGGAATGTACTTACTCTATAAAGGTGGTATCTCAAAGAGTAAACAAGAAATATCCTCTCGTTTTTAGCATCAAAATTTAATATGCAGGCACCAATTTCACATCGGAATTTCCTCGAGCCTGTAGTTGTTAAAGAAGATTATAGGCTACCTGGGCAGAAATAATGACGATCTACGGAAAAAAGCTAATTAACTATTTGTTAAATGATAATCCACTTATGCTTCACAAAGAGTTGCTACGAGGTTGAGGGGCTTGCTTCGCAGCAGCTCTCTTTTTGTTTATTAAAGTGGGCAGGATAATTTAACCAGTTGTAGAAGTGAATTTGAAAAAATTTTGAGGAGATGGGTTTAAGTGAATGAAATTATTATCCAAAAAGTTAATCATCTAGATACCCATAAATTAATACTTTTGGTTGAAGAAAGTGCAAGTGAAGGATTTCGTCATATCAAACGGCTAGTAAACGACTATGAAACTGGAGCAAATAAATTCGATAAAGAAGGGGAAGCACTCTTTATTGCTTATCAGAACAACGAAATTGTAGGAGTTTGTGGATTGAATCGAGACCCCTATGTTAAAAGCAAAGAAGTTGGTCGTGTTCGTTGGCTTTATATCTCACCAAGAGTACGTCGACTTGGGATTGGGCGAACATTAATGGATTCAGTTATTACAGAAGCTAGAAAAAAATATAAAATGCTTGTATTAAGGACTGATAACCCTATTGCCGATGTATTTTATCTCTCTATTGGTTTTTCGGTTAAGCTCGATTCGGAAAATGACAGCCACCTTCTTCAGTTAGATGAAATTGAATAACAACAGAGGAGGGGCAATTTATGCCACATAAGATTATTGTGTTTCTGATAGTAGTTGTCGGGGCATTGTGGCTTCAAAACCATAAATGGTCACCTGATATTCAGCATAAGGTGTTGTCATTAGCAGTTGGAATAGTGTAATGGGTGCAGTGGATGAGAATACAACAAATCTTGATAAGCAAAAGCTGTCTTTTACGGCAACTATTTGGAATGATAGTACAGAAAAAAACTATGTTAACGTTGTAAAAATGAAGCTACCTGACTCGCTTCACTCGCACGTAATATCGGGTAATACCGTCTTCCCCGTAGACCAGTTGTTAAACCCCAATGCTTACTATCAGGTAAAAGGAGAATTAATTCTCGATACTAAAGGAATGACGAAACAGGAAGTTGTAAATCTCGGAAATATTCAGGGTTTTACTGTGGAAACTGAAAAAAAATAATCACATTCAACTAACGAAACACGAAAGCTCAACGGATACTAAATCGGTGATTCGAGCCTCCCTGCAAAGGTGGCGTTTATCTTTGGAACAGAGGATATTGAGAAGACCCACGGCAAATATGGATATTAATGTAATCTCGTGATACTGTTAAATAATTCATAACAGTGGGGGTGTACAATATTGGAGATTATTTTTATTCGCCATGGACAAGGAGTACATAATACAGATATCCCAAACAGACTAAATACCGAAAACCCTCGCTTGACTGAAAGAGGTCGTGATCAGGTGGCTAGTCTGAAGTCAGTATTCTCTTTTAGTGAGGATAGTGTGTATATTACTAGCCCTACTGTAAGAACAATTGAGACCACAAACATTATTACGAGTGACCTGCTGGTAACTAAAAAATATGTGAGTCCACTAGTTGGACCGCGAATGTTTCCAATACCACAAAACCCAGAAGCCTATGTGTCTAAATGTGATATCAACTATTCCCTTGATAAAATAATAAGCGATCATAGTGACTTTATCGTACTAGAAAAGGATAACCAGGAATTATGGAACACTGGAATTAATACCCTCACTGAATCAGCTTTTGAGCCGCTTGGATTGGGATTAATTAATTGGATCAAAACATTGTGCACAAAGAAAGTCTTTATAATTGCTCATGATGGAACTATAACGAACTACCGTCTCTTATTAGGTGAGAACGGGTTGTCGAGATCCGATTTCTTAGGAGAAGCCGGCTGGTATAAGTTGGAGATATAGCAGAATTCGTTTCGCTCCCTCGAATGATTAGTGATACTTACTTTAGCTCATGAATTCACAGGATTTTATCTTAGTTTATTTCAGAGATAGGAGAAACAGAGGAGGAGGAGGGTAGTTGTATTACATCTTGAAGGATTGAAAAAGCCAGATGTTACATTCTGGAGCGGGATAGTTGTCTTTCTGGGGGATGTGCAGATTAGTTAATTTTAAACAATTTATTATATGATTTATATGGCTCAACCTCAAAATCAGTACTTGACCCTCCTCCGACCATAAGTCCTGACAAAATCCTGCAAAAACGCAGTTATTTTCCTACCGGAATTGCTGTAGAGAGAACAAACCTGCAAAAGTACATCCATTTTCATGGAAAACGCTCCGATTCAGCTAAGAATGAAAAAATAAATGTACATTTGCATGAATTCAACGAGACTTCGGATATACCGGCCAAAGACTGTATAAATGCAGGTTTTTGGGAGCAGACAATGGCTTCGAGTCGAATAAATTCGAATAAAGTCGTGTGCGCTGTAATTAGTGCTCTTAAGTTTTTATAACCACTCAACATGTATGGAGGACAACAATTTATATGAAGCAAGTACAACAAACATTTACAGGCGATATTATTTGGGAACCACTGTATCAGATCGAGACTCCTGTGGTATCTTTTGAAATAGAATTGTTCCAAAGTGCTACTTTGAGAAGGTTGAAGCATTTGCATCATTTTGGTGCTGGCGCTTTAATCAGTCCCATAACTCACTCTCGTTTTGAACAAGGTAAAAAAAAGTATCCTAGGCATTCACTTAATCACAATACATGGTGTTCTCAAAAATTAGAACTTCGTTCACAAATGTGATCGTTTTTTGTTATTTCAGATTCGATTCATCAATCTAACTGCTTCCATTAGAACGAATTCATATAAATTAAACTATTTAATTAATAGGATTTAAGTATTATTATAATTTCATCCAAAATAATCCAGAGGGTGAGAAAAATGGGTAATGGGTGGCACGATTCTTATATAGGTAATCTTCGCAAAGTCCTTGGCTCACAAAAGATAATCGTAAACTCAGTACGGGCAATCTTACTTGATGATGAAGGTCGTGCTTTGTTTATAAAGCGTAGTGGTGATAAAAAGTGGGGCATGCCTGCAGGAGCGATGGAACTAAACGAGTCAGTATTTGAAGCGATGAAGCGTGAAGTTAAAGAAGAAACAGGGCTTGATGTTCTTAAAGCAACATTAATTGCTATTTATTCATCTCCAACAACGCAAACATTTACGGACCGTTGGGGAAACGAGCATCATATAATAGAATATTTATTTCTAGTGGATGAGTGGACGGGAACACTTGAAAAAGAGACAAATGAAAGCGTAGATGCTAAGTTTTATCCGTTAGATAATCTACCAGAAGCTTCAAGTGAACTTTTTGCAAAGCATCACGAAAGAGTATTTAAAGACTTTAAAAAATTCGATGGAATACTAATATTGGAATAGTAATCAGCACAGGTTACGGGGGAGGATTGGACAACATTTGGCCAACGGAGGGGATAGAACTAAGGAAGTTGATGAATGCGGCTTCAATTAATACTTCATGTTTTCTACAAATAGTCACAACACTAAGGGACTTAGTTTATACCTATTACAAACAAGATGCGATTATTGGAAATTTATAGCCGGCAGGGGTTCGAATTCAGTTAGAAAACAAGTTTGCATCAACCGTACTGCTGAAAAGCGCAACGATTTGTATGCCTTGGGGATGATTTTCTACGAAATGCCATTTCGAGCACAGAATAAGGAAGAATGGGTGCATGCCCATCTTGCGATTATGCCAATTCCTCTGAGCACCCCTCTTCAGATATTCCTATTAATAAGTACGCCTTCAGACACGCAAGAAGCGAAGCAACGCTCGTAGCAGACCCTGAGGATCCTCCTCAGGGATAAGGTGACCGCAGGGTAGCGGATAACCGCTAATATCAGTTGCATGTTCTCTCCATAAGCCAAGAACGTCGAAGAGTTGTCCAACGGTTCCCTTTTGTCCCCAGAGCACAAGGAATGGCTGTGCAGCCTTGAGTCCCTTTTGCTCATTCTCGATGGAGACGTCGATAGTGACCGAAGCACGGTAGTCCTCACAAACGGAATGAATGCAGGCGGGATTCTTATAGCAACGCAAATATTCTGCATAGGCTTCAGGTGTTACCGCTCCCGGCGTTCTGCTTTGAGCAGATAAATGGTTCGCCAAATAGAGCTCAGGCATCGCATCAATCATGCGTTCAGGCAGAGGTGCCGGTTGAATTTGAAAGAACCACCAGAAGTACTTAGTGGCAAATTCCTGGTTGGTATGAGCGTACATTTGAGTGGTTGGAGCAATATCCAGTACAACGCTTCTCTCCACAGCATAGGGGTGATCCAACATCATCTGAAAAAGAACCCGTCCTCCGCGGTCATGGCCTACCGCTTGAAATCGCCTAAAACCTAGCATGTTCATCACTTGGATTTGATCGAGTCCCATCTCTCTTTTGGAATAATGAATATGGTCCGGACCACCGTCTGGCTTACTGGAGTCGCCGTATCCCCGCAGATCCGTCATCACCACCGTAAAACTCTTTGCAAGCGTTCCTGCAACTTTGTGCCAAGCGACATGTGTTTCAGGATGTCCGGGCAATAATAGCAATGGAGGTCCGCTGCCCCCGACAAGCGTGTTTATAACTGCGCCGTTTGTACGGATGAAGCCTTGTCTGAAGCCGGGGAAAAATCTTGAATTTGCTTCTTGGCTTGGTGCAGCGGATTGTTCGGAGGCTTTTACGGCTGCGGCGAAGAAGGCTGAATCTTCAGCAGGAAACGGGAAAATCATGTTACCATTACCTCTCTCTAATTGATATTCCGCCTTCTTTGAATTATTACGGCTTAACTCGGTAACCAAATAGCCAGACATGCTGAAAAAGCTTGAGGAATCAAGCTTTTTATTTTTTATGTTGGGAGATTTGTGTCATTTGAAAATGCACACGAAATAGTCTCTGATCAATTGAAAATATGCTAAAATAAGGATTATATGAAATTATACGGGAGACGATTAAATGAGAGAAGAACCTCTTACTAAAATTGACCTCTATACCATTTGTATGGTTCAAGACGGGGACAAAGTATTATTAATAAATCGTCCAGATAGATTAGGCTTTCCTGGATTTATTGCTCCGGGGGGAAAGGTTGATTTTCCCGAAACCACAAGTGAGGGTGCAATTAGAGAAGTATGGGAAGAAACAGGTCTGCGTGTAATCGATATTGTTTATAAAGGTCTGTATGAATTTGTTATCCCAGAAAAAAATTATCGTTATATGGTCTTTAACTATTTAGCAACCTCTTTCGAAGGAGAACTACTTCAGAACCCTCCAGAAGGTGAATTAGTTTGGGTCTCAATTAAGGAAGCTTTAGATTTACCGATGCAGTCTTGGTTTAAAAGGAGATTTCCTTTGTTTTTTGAGCCGGGGACCTTTGAACACCAAATTACAAGAGATGCTGAGAATAAGACAGTATTAGATCAAAAACTTAGATTGTTTGGAACATAGAAGGTATGTACAAAAGGTATAGGTTGCTAGTATACGAACGTTCATTGAGCTAGACGGGCAGGTTAATACCTATTAGATCAACAGATAGACCTAAAGATTTTATCCGTTTTTCAATCATTGTTGGCTGTTGAGTCCTAGTGAAACTGCTAAACTATGTCCAGGGGAGCTGTGTCAGATGGGATCAATTTCTCTGTTTACG
Source organism: Paenibacillus sp. GCM10027630 (assembly GCF_042676305.1). Taxonomy (NCBI): domain Bacteria; kingdom Bacillati; phylum Bacillota; class Bacilli; order Caryophanales; family Paenibacillaceae; genus Paenibacillus; species Paenibacillus sp. GCM10027630. Next base: position 55,065 of record NZ_JBHTGY010000033.1, read on the forward strand.
TTTATAGCTCACCCGTTGCCGTCCTTCAGGAGGAATTCATAATCAGATGATGCACAGCCATGTACTTCAATATATTAATCAGCACTTTAAAGTGAAGTTGATCTTGTGCTTATCCGTCATCATTATCGTCTGTTCTTTGGTTACCGGCTACGCCTCTTACCGAATTAATTTGAATATGTTCGAAAGCGAAATCAGTAAGCAGTATCTCAAAACCAGCGAACAAACGATTGAACAGATCGGCTTTAAGATTCAAGATATTTACCGGATTACCGACTTTGTCTTTTTCCATCCGCTCGTGGAGCAAATCGTTCAAGGTACACATGCCCAACCGGCAGACGGTGTCAGTGAGGCGTACCGGGATTTTATGCTGGAGCGGAACCTCGCGGACATTCTCCTTCCTCTCAAAAATGAAACGCCGCAAATTCGCGCGATCTACATTGTGGATCGGCAGGGCCACAATATGTATTACAGTCAGTCGAACGCTTCCATTCAAGTGAGATTTCCTGAGTTCTACGAACAGGTAAAGAAGGGAATGCCGACAACCTCCGCGGAGATTGTGTGGCAGAGGATGAAGATCCCGGATTCCTCCGAGCCGTCAGGAGATAAAAGCAGTATCGTAGCGGCCAGGCTGTTAAAATCAACCAAGCAGCAAACCACATACGGGATGATCATCTTGGTCATTGATGAGGCGTTTCTAGGAAACTCACTTGATCCGCTTATGGCCGGCCGGACGACGGGGGCTTATATTTACGATCAGTACAATCGTTTGCTTTACAGCCGGGAACCCCAAGACACGGCAGCCTTTGAGCCCAAGCTGGAGAAGCGGGAGGGATCGTTCATTCAGCATAACAACGGCGAAGATTATCTCTTCGTAAAAAGTGTGCATGAGCCCCGGTCTTTCACGCTCGTCAGCGGCATTTCCTTAACGGATATAAAAGCGAAGGGACGAAACATTTACCATCTGGCTTTAATCTCGGGCCTTGTGAGCGTTGTTTTAATGGCGGTCAGCGTCTATATCTTCAGCGCTAAGCTGCTGCGGCCGCTGCAAGTGCTAGTCAAGGCGATGCAGCGGGTCCGCGAAGGGAATTTGCGCGTCATAATCCCGAAAACATCCAGTGACGAATTTGCTTTTTTGTCCGATAGCTTCAATACTATGATCGCCAATATCCAATCACTCATCCAAGAGGTTTACATAAGTAAGCTAAGCGAGAAGGAGGCGGAGCTGAAGGCGCTGCAGGCACAGCTTAATCCGCACTTCCTGCACAATGCGTTGAATTCGATTTATTGGAAAATTATGCTGCTGTACGATGATGTGGAAACCGCGTCCCTCGTCACCAGCTTGTCCGATTTATTGAAATATTCTTTAGCTCCCGTAACTACTCCAAGCACGCTGAAGGATGAGCTGGCACAAATCCGCAACTATATTACGATTCAGGAAGCGCGGCATGGCGATGAACTGAATGTCAGTATCGAGGCGGAAGAAGAGCTTGAGGACTGCCCGATGCAAAGGCTGCTTATGCAGCCTTTGGTAGAAAATGTGTTTGTTCATGCATTCCGGGACCAGACCACTGACAAACGGCTGTTGATTCGCGCTTACCGTCACGAAACCGACCTGCGCATTGAAATTCAGGATAACGGGTGCGGGATGGACTCTGGAATGATTCATAAAATTTTGGATGAACAGACCCTATATGACGAGCGAAGAGAGAGGGAAAGCATCGGAGTCCGCAATGTAGTTCGCCGCATTTTTCTGGTCCACGGCGAGCCGTACGGGCTGGATATCCGAAGATTGCGGCAAGGGACATTAGTACGGTTGACTTTACCTTATGAAGCCTATTATGCGAAGGAAGGAGCGGCTGCTAGTGACACGAATTCTTCTGGTGGAGGATGAACCTTTATTCCGCAAAGGGCTGGCCAAAATGATTGCTGGCTCAGGGACGAGCTGGAATGTGTGTGGGGAAGCGGAGAACGGGCAAGAAGCAGAGCAGCTTATAGCCGAATTGCATCCGGATCTCGTAATTACGGATATCCGGATGCCCTTGATGGATGGTTTGGAGCTGCTGAAGCGCGCAAAGGCGGCTTCTCCGGACATCGAGTTTATCGTGATTACTGGGTTTCAGGATTTTCAGTATGCCCAGACCGCCCTCCGGCATGGTGCGCTTGACCTGCTCGTAAAGCCTTGCAGCAAGCAGGATATCGACACGGTGCTCGAGAAGGTAGAGGTTATCGTTCAGGAAAAGCAGAAAAGGCTTAGAAAACAGGCTAGCGAAAGGCAGCTGCAGCTGGAGAATACGCTGCGCTCCATCTTTTTGCGGTCTCCTTATTCGATAGAATCCGTTACGCAACTGGAGCACAGCTTATTCGGCAGTAGGCTTATTTTGTTTCAGATTACCGATTATTTCCCAGCTCACAGGCAGTATTCGAAGCGCGATGTGCCGCTGCTGCAGTTTGCCGTCCTGAATATTATTAGCGAATTGCTCGACGTACATGATATGTCAGGTACGCTGCTGCTCGTAGAACCTGGCCGTTATGCGCTCTTTATAACCCAAGGATCGGAGGAGCAGTCTCTGTGTACTGAGGTGTGCGCCACCGTAATGCAGCTCTTAGGACTAACCGTAACCACGTATCAGGGAGGCTTAATTCAAAGTCTACTGCAGCTAGCTGATCTATACGAGTCGATCATGACCCACGCGGATGTGGCTTCGGGAGGCAGTATGGAAGATTTGTTCCCGCTGAATAGGGCTCAGCTGCTGCTGGTCAGCGCGCAGATGATGGCTTTTATATTGGGGGGCCAAACGAACAATCTGAAGGAGTATTTGGAGCAGCTCATGAAGGAAATATGCACCATGCAGGGGGATAGCTGGAAGATTGATGCCTTATCGCTTAGCTTCGCGCTTCAGGATACGGCACGCAAGCAGTTCGAGTCGGAGCACGACCCGCAAGTCTTGACTCAGCGAATCAGCAGGCTCCACGAATGCCGCAGCACGGATGAAGCCTATGTTTGGATGAAGGCAGAGACAGACGGGTTCCTCCATACGTATCATCAGTGGCAAAGTAAGCACAGCGCTAACGCGATATCGAAGGCGATCCGCTACATGAAGGAGCACTTTTCCGAACCTCTCTCTTTGCAGCAGGTCGCCTCGCAGGTACATTTAAACACCACCTATTTCAGCCATCTATTCAAAAAGGAAACCGGCTGCAGCTTCGTCAATTTCTTGATCGAACTGCGGATGGAAAGGGCGAAGCAGCTGCTGTCCAACACCGATATGAATGTGACGGAGGTATCAGGCATGATCGGATATGATTTGCCGAATTATTTTGCAAAGCTGTTCAAGCAGTCAACGGGTCTCTCTCCGAAGGAGTTCCGCAAGCTCAGTCAAATTTAAATATGGGGGAGCCATCATGGTAATTTCAAGGCTGCGGGTTTTCCTACCTATAGCTGTTATTACGTTTCTTATGTGTTCAGCAACTGGCTGCATATCTGAGGAAGAGAATACGACCCATGCAGACAAGAAGTCCGAGAGGCGAGGGCATATTACGGCTACCATCTATGAACGGGGTACGATTCCATCCAGTCAAGGCTCAGTTGAAAATAACAAAATAACCAAATGGATTAATGAAACCGGACCGGTGGATATCAAGTTCGTACCTGTTCCCCGCTCACAGTCGGAGCAAAAGCTCAATACATTATTTGCAGCCGGAGAAGCGCCTGATTTGATTCAGGAGTATACCGCTCCGCTGAAGTATACACTGATGGATCAGAAGCTGCTGCTGCCGATTCATGACATGATAGAGAAGTACAGTACGAATTACAAGGAGCTGCTGAAAAAATATCCGGTGCTGGGTAAGGTGGGAAGGGCGGCGAATGGTGAATTGTTCCAGTTCGGCCGCATCAATGAAACGATCCCGCAGCGGGGGCTGTTTATTCGTACGGATTGGCTGAAAAAGCTGAACCTCGACATTCCGAAAACGACGGAGGAGCTTTACCAGGTAGCGAAAGCGTTCACAGAGCGCGATCCCGATGGCAACGGGAAGAACGATACCTACGGTATAGCCATGTCCTTAAACCCCGGAGCGGTTCTTGATGAAATATTCGGCGTCACGTATCCGGACTATGTCGTTCATGATAATGAGCTTGTTCATGGCTGGGATCATTTGGAAGCGGTTACTGCCTTTAAGAAAAAAATTTATACCGAAGGGCTGGTCGATAAGAACTACTTGAATGATAAGAATGGTTCGAAGGCGAAGCAGGATTTCCTGAACGGCAAAATCGGCATCTATATGGACCAATTTAATGTGCCTGTTACTTTTTATACCGACTTTTACTTGCCATTGAAGAGAAACGTTCCTCTTGCTGAGCTGACGGTCATACCCTATCCGAAGACGCCGATCGGGCAGTTCAATCCGATCTTTGTGAATCCGATTCAAATGACGGCTGTAGTGAACGCGCAGGCTAAAGATTTGGAGTCCGTGATGAAGTATGTCGACTTTGCCACTTCGGAAACGTTTATGAAAACGATGTATTACGGATTCGAGGGGGTCCACAGCAAGACGGAGTCGGGTAAATGTCCGCAGATGCTGGACCTGGACAAATGGAAGACGGAATTTAACTACGGCTCCGGGGATTTCGCCATACTTGCTTCACCGATTCTTTCGGGTAAATGCTATTACGGGACAGAGAAGTTGAGCAGCCAGGATCCGCTGCAAAGGCAGGTGAAGCAGATGTTTGAGCTCAACTCGTCGTATGTGGACTTTAATCTGCAAGTGGCGGGTCCGACCCATTCGGAGCAAATGCCGCAGCTGCCTACGGAGCTGCAGCAGATTCTGACCGAAGCTTCGAGGCATGTCGGTTCCGGTGAAGGCGACATCTGGATCAAGTCCATTCTTAACCCGGGCTACTCGCCTGAGATGGCCCGGCAGGATGCGATAGTAGTATGGGAGAAGGCTGGAGGTAAGAAGGTCGATGACTGGTACAGGAGCTTCTATGCCAACGACAGAGACAAGATTATTTTGACGAAGGATATTTACGATATATTTAGACAGCAGCGCGCAGAGCAGCAGAAATAGAGTGGGAATCAGCAGAACGGTTAGGTATCCGGGCTGCTGATTTTTTTGTGTCGACTGAAATAACGAGAGGCACGAGCACCAATAATGCTTGGATATGCCGATGCTGCTTTAGGGATGAAACGATCATCGCAAACCTAAAAATTATATCCATTTTTCCATAGTTAATAGATGTTGCTCGAGGGCTGAAATTATACAATGGTCCTGTGAGATCCCCGCGACTCCGACAAATATAGGTTAAACCGAGGTGAAAGTATTCATGTCTACCAAAAGTGCGCTTCATTATTTGAATAAGAAGAAATACTTATATATCCTGCTTCTTCCCTGTGTCGTATATTTCTTTGTATTTAACTACATCCCGATGTATGGTGTACTGATTGCGTTCAAGGATTTCAACTTTGCCAAAGGCATCTTAGGCAGCCCCTGGATTGGCCTGGACAACTTCAAGTACATGTTTGGCTTGAGCGATTTCTACAAGGTGTTTTGGAATTCACTATATCTTAGCCTACTGCAATTGGTATTCGGTTTTCCCTTCCCAATCATCCTGGCGATTCTGCTCAACGAGCTGCGCAGTGCTGTTTACCAGCGGGTCGCTCAGACCTTGATTTACCTTCCTCACTTCATCTCCTGGGTAGTTATCGGAGGCATTCTGGTGAACTTCCTGTCGCCGACCTGGGGAATCGTCAACATTTTTCTCGGTAAATTTGGCACGGACCCGATCTTTTTTCTGGCTGATATAGACTATTTCCGTCCCGTGGTTATCCTGAGCAGCATTTGGAAGGAATCCGGTTGGGGAAGCATCATCTACCTCGCCGCCATTGCTGGAATCAACTCGGAATTGTACGAAGCAGCTAGCATCGACGGGGCTAATCGGATTCAGAAAATAGGGTACATTACGCTTCCGGGAATCAAATCGACGATTGTCGTTCTGCTCATCCTAAGACTCGGACACATCATGGGTAACGGCTTTGAGCAAATCTTCGTCCTGCAAAACCCAATGAACCTGGAGGTGTCCGAAGTATTTGAGACCTATGCGTACAGAGTCGGTATTCTTGGCGGACGATTTTCCTTCGGTACGACGGTCGGACTGTTTACCTCTGTGATTGGCTTAATCTTCCTGCTGATAAGCAATCAAATAGCCAAGCTAATGAAAGAAGAAGGGATTTGGTAATCGCATGAAAATTAGATCTTTCGCCGATAAATCATTCGATTGGCTTAATTACTTCACCATCTCGATATTCGCCCTGGTTTGCTTATTCCCGTTCTTTTACGTTGCATCCTTCTCGGTAACGCCTTATTCCGAATATTTGGCCAACCCGCTGAAGCTGATCCCGAGCCAACTGGAGTTTGGAGCGTACAAGCAAATTTTTCAAATGAAAGTCATGTGGACCGGGTATAGAAATACGATCCTGATCACCGTGATCGGTGTGGCGCTTAACATCTCTCTGCTGCTCATCTCGGCGTACCCGCTATCCAAAACGGATCTTAAGGGACGTAATGTCATTCTGATTCTCATTACCTTTACGATGTTCTTCAATGGCGGATTAATTCCAAACTTCTATTTGATTAAATCTCTGCACCTTTACAATACATTGTGGAGCATGATCCTGCCGGGGGTGCTTAGCGCTTACAACCTGATCCTGATGAAAAACTTTGTCAGCGCCATTCCTCCGAGTCTGGAGGAGTCGGCCTTCATCGATGGCGCCAATGAAATTACGGTACTCAGCCGGATCATCATTCCGCTCTCCAAGCCGGCGATTGCAACTTTCGTTATTTTTCATGCTGTGACGCAATGGAATACGTTTTTCTCCGCCATCATTTATACGTCCAAAAGAGATCTATGGCCGCTCATGCTCATTCTGCGCGATCTGGTGGTCGACGACGGGGGCCTTGCAAAGGATGCAATGGATATGAACAGCACCGGGGTGACAGTCTTTACGATCAAGATGGCGATTATCATCTTTGCCTCGCTGCCGATTATTCTGGTATATCCGTTCCTGCAGAAGTTCTTCATGAAGGGCATGCTTATCGGCTCCATCAAAGGCTGATTGACTTACGTTTATAGCTGCGTCATTGCAGTTGTAATATACATTCATAATTCAGGGAGTGTTGTACATGAAAAAGGCGGGTAAAAATATGGCAGGTTCGCTCCTCAGTCTGTCGCTGTTGGGCTCTGCTCTGGTAGGCTGCAGTCAAGGAGGCGAAAGCCCCAAGAATGAACAGGCAAGCGGAAGCGGCTCGGGTACAAGCACAAGCGCACCGGTCACCATTAAAATGTTCAACAGGGTGAACGCAGGGATTGTATTCGAGAACAACCCTGTTATCGCACAAGCGGAGAAATTGGCCAATGTGAAGCTATCCATTGAAGCTCCGCCGATTAACAACTACGTTGATAAGCTGCAGGTGCTGATGGCTTCGGGTGATTTGCCGGACCTCATCTATAACTGGGGCGGCGCGGACGCCAATATGGAAACGTGGGCGAAGAACGGCCTGCTTATGCCGCTCGACGATAAAATTTCCAAATACCCGAATCTGACCAAGAACATTACGAAGGAAATGTGGGACAGCGTTAAATCCGTCAACGACGGTAAAACTTATTTGATTCCACGGCCGAATATCGTCAATCATTGGGGCTATATGATCAATCAGCAGTGGCTCGACAAGCTGAATTTGAAAGCGCCTACAACCTTGGACGAGTTTACGAAAGTATGTCAAGCGTTCGCGAAGAACGATCCGGACGGCAATGGGAAGGCGGATACCTATTGCTTGAGCTTCTCCAATCCGTCCTTAGGCGCTAATACGATCTGGAACGCATCCAATTTCCTTGCCTCGGCCTTTGGCCTTCCGGTGGTGAATGGAGTGAAGGATACGGATGGAGCATACAAAATCCGGGAGAAAATGTCCGGCTACCTCCCGTACCTCACCTATCTGAAGCAATTGAACGATGAAAAGCTGATCGATCCAGAATTTTTGATCAACAAAATTTATGTCGACCAGGATAAGCTGAATCAGAACAAAGTTGGTATGATCTACGCGCATCAATACGCGGTGATGGCCAACCTGTCGAAGGAGAAGGAATCGGATAAAAAATATACGTACCACGGCGTATTAAAGGACAGCGCCGGTGTTGCTTCGGATTGGGTGACTCCTGCTACGTGGGGCGGATGGATGATTTCCAAATCGTCCAAAAACGCGGATGCCGTACTGAAATTCCTGGATTGGGGCAATACAGTGGAAGCCAACACCCTATTCCAGCTTGGGGTAAAAGGGGTCACGTTCGACAGCTATGATCCGGCTACGAAAAATATTACGAGAACACCGGAGGAAGCCGCTAAGCTAGCTACTCTGACAAGCACTTACATGACCATTGCTAACGCAATTGATGGCAATGGCGCGATTATTGAGGGAGCCGATACTGCGGAGAAAGTGAATAAATTCAAGGAACAAACGGAAGCTGCCTTAAAAGGAATGAAGACGGTGAACGTCCCTGCGGTAAGATCTCCTAAGATTTTGAACTTGAACAGCAGCATTCCCGATATCGTTAAGAAGAAGGATGAGCAGGAGATGAAATACATTACGGGCGGGGTTACACAGCAGCAATTTAAAGATTTCCTGGAGAAGGAATGGTATCCGGCAACCGCTGATGCGGAGAAAGAATACGTCGACTTCATGAATAAAACGGCAAAGTAATGCGAGCGGCTTTTTGGGAAGACTGTAGGCAGTCTTAAATCAGTTGACTAAAGAGTAAACTATAGTTGAGGAGCTTTGCACGACAGAAGCTCTTCTTCTTTTATTTCCGGATTACTTCGACAAGAACTCTATAAACCTCCTGAAACGGACAGATTGTTCAGCCTATGACCCATATTGTGGTAATATTGTTATTAGAACTTCTAACTATTACGTTGCAATAGCCTGTGAGAGGAATAAAGTTATTGGTACTTCAATCGGGCTTATTTGTTACGACTTGGTTGGGGATTGCATTCCCTTTATGTTGATAGAGAATGTAATCGTTTTATCTTCAGTTCAAGGTCAGGGAGTAGGAAGATTGCTGATACAATCGCTTGAAGTTTTTGGTCAAAGAGTGTTGTTCCTGTAACTCATTTAAGCAGAGAAATTGCCAAGACTATTTTTGAGGGTAACGTTTCATTGCCACTACCAGCTGAGCCGATCAAATTGAACAATAAAGATTCCAAAGTAGGCAAGTACATGATTGAAAATGGGACGAATAAAGTGTTAGACATATCATTAAAAAATAACGAGCTGTATCTAACTGTCCCAAGACAACTTTTATAACTGAAATGATTAATGAACAGCTTGTGTTTCATTATGCAGCATCTAGAGAAATAGAGTGTGTTGAATATACCGATTATCTGGGCAAAAGGCACACACTCTACAAAGTCAGTCCATCGTAGAATTGACGGAATACGAGCCTATGACGCCGAGACAGGTGAGCAGATTTCCCTAATCAAACTAGAAGCGTGGGGAGAGGTTATTCCTTCGACTCAGAGTATGGGTACAGTATTCTTGATTCATATACCTCCGCAACCAAGTCATAGGGATCGGATAACTTCCCTATGACTTGGTTGCGGAGATTTTTTTGCGCAAAATGAACTTTTATAACCTCTGCGATCTCTTATCTATGAAAAGGGGTGAGAATATGGATGTAAGCCGTCTTGTCAAACAAGCCCAAAAAGGCAACAAGGAAGCTTTATTACAACTAATCATAGCCGATCAGGACGCTTATTATCGTCTTGCCTACAGCTACATGAGAAATGAGCATGACGCGATGGATGCTATGGCTGATATGATTGTTACGCTTTATGAAAAGTTGGATCAATTGCAAAAGAGTGAAGTCTTTTACAGCTGGAACAAAACCATTCTCGTCAATCGTTGCAAATCCATCCTCAAGAAAAAGGAACGATTTCTTCCACTAGGAGACGAGCGAGAAGCATCACATGCTGAATTAACTGCCAATAATCCATATCGCTATACGGAGTCCGAGATGGATATGCAGGTGCTGCTCTCTAATCTGAATACACGGCAGCGGGAAGCGATCGAACTTCGTTTCGTACATGATCTCCCGTATCAGACGATTGCGGACATGACCGGTGCACCGGTTGGCACAATTAAATCAAGGATATCGAAAGGCATACAAAAACTGAAAGCCATGATCGGAGGTGATCGTTATGAAAACGGTGGAGGAGAGATTACAGGGGCACAAACAGACCATGAATATCGTACAGGCTCCGTCAGAACTTGAAGGCATACTTCGAATTGCACTTGAACATGTCCCCACTAGGAAAAGAAACACTAATAGAGCAATGAAATGGGTTACATCATCAGTTGCAGCATTCCTTCTGATTGTAGGTACCTATCAATTTCCTGCATTTGCTTATTACGGAGGTAAGTTGTTTAATAAAATCGAGCTGAGCTCTCTGAGCTTTCCTGAAGTGGCGGAGCAAGGATACGGACAAACGATCAACAAAAGCAAAACACTTGATGACGGCACTGTCATTACCATCAATGGGGTTATCGCGGACGATAACGCATTGTTAATGTATTACACCATAGATCGACTCGCAGGCTCCGTATTTAGAGATAATGGTACATCTCGTTACGGCGTGGGTAAAATGCAAGGCTTCTTGACTGATTCAGATCCGAAAGAAGGAAATGGAAATTATAGCAAAGACGAGACACACTACGAGGGAGTATATAAATTCAAGCCTGTTAGTCCATTCTCCAGAACATTAACCGTCACATTCAGTGAGCGGTTAGATAACGGGGAACAGGCGTCATATCCGATCTCTTTCAAGTTTGAAGCGAATAAAGCGATGAACAGTATGCTTAAAAAGGACATTTCAAAATCCATTCCTGTCGATCAGGGAACTGTGCACTATGACTCCATTACGGCTTCACCAACTTCAACCATCGTGAAGGGACACTATGAAATGGATTATGAGAAGTTCCCGAGATTTTCAGCTGAAACAAAGCTTTATGTGAATGGAACAGAATTGAAATCATGGGGAATGAGTTCGGATCGTCTCGGCGAAAAAGGCTTCCCGGGATTTGAACTTGAATATGATGTGCTTCCGACAGACAAGATTGAGACTGTTGAACTTGTACTTGAAAACTTTGCCGGCTATCAGAAAGTTGAAGAACCTATCTCACTAGCCTCACCATCGGATCAATCCATAAAAATTGGAAGTGAAAAGGTATGGATTCGAAGCGTCACAAAAACCGATACAGGCTATGATATCATAATCGCCAGACAACAATTTACAATCCTGGAGACGGGAAATTTATCTGTACAAGCGGGTGGTATCGCAGTGCCCGTATCATCCATTTCCTCTTCACGCCCGTGGGATCTTATGAACGGTAACATTTTGTGGGAGCAGACGTATTCTTTTAATACATTTGACGCACCGGAATACTTGCTGCTGAACGGATATCACTATATTAAAACCTACGACAAGACAATATCTATTCCTATAGGGATCAAAAAATAGTTTTGAGTAAATCGAGCAAGCGAATATATTATAGACAACGTGATGATTGTGTTAAAATATGGATGCTGGAACTAATTTTTGAAGTATCTAGTATCATATGAAGGAGTTGTAACTTATGAAATTAAACCATCTTAATCTCACGGTCAACGACGTTAAAGCGACTCGAGAGTTCTTGGAGAAATATTTCGAACTAAAAACCGGGAACACGCGAGGTAATTCTTTCGCTGTACTATCTGACAACCACGGATTAGTGCTTACCTTGATGAGCGGTGCTCAAGTCAGTTATCCTAAGACCTTTCATATTGGCTTCATTCAGGAGAGCGAAGAGCGGGTGAACGAGATCAATCAACGTCTGAAAGATGATGGGTTTGATGTGAATCCACCACAAAGGTCACATGGTTGGACATTCTATGTTCAAGCCCCGGGTGGATTTATGGTCGAAGTTCTGGCTTGATTGAGTTTCACCCAATAAGGATGTCGTTGTGGTCTGTTGCTAAGCTAACGGAAAACGATAGTGTAGGAGCCTGCCTCGCGGCAGCTCCTCAATGATCCAAATGAGGGAAGGGCAGCTTGAAGCAACGGCGACCACTATCACCGTTGTGTGCCTGAACACAAAGATTGAAGGCTGCCAATGTTGGCAGCCTTTTTTTTAGATTATTTTCGCTTCAGTCTTCATATTGGTTAGCGGCAGGAATCCAGCCTGAGAGGATTGCGCCTTCGCTTGGGTGGTTACCTGCAGTAAGCTCGCCTCCATGCTGGCGGATGATTCGCTGTGATATGGTCAGCCCTAATCCGGCTCCTCCCGTGGCACGATTTCTCGACTGCTCTCCCCGAAATAGAGGTTCAAAGATACGCTTGAGCTCCTCCGGCATAAAGCCTGGCCCTGAATCCTGTATCGTGAACAATGCTCGATCACCTTCCCGGCGGCATTGAACGAGAATTCGGCCATGAGCAGGTGTGTGCCTTACAGCATTATCCAACAGATTGCTCAAAGCGCGCTCTAATAAGTGCAAATCCGCTCTAATCCAACAACCATCCGGTACGTAACGGGCGACAATTGAGATGTGCTTCTGCTGCGCTTACTGCTCCAGGCTGTCGATCGATTTCTGAATAATATCGTTAAAGTCAGCGGTATTCTCGCTTAGCTCTGTTTCTAAATATTCCATCTTCGTAAAGGTGAAGAGATCCTCAACCAGCCGGTCCAATTGAGACGATTTCTCCTTACAAACGGCTACATACTTTGCGATTTGATCCGGTGTTCGTGCAATGCCTTGCTCGAGCCCGTCCAAATAACCTCGCAAGGCAAATAAAGGTGTCCGCAAGTCATGCGCAACGGCAGCTATAACGAATCGTCGTTCTTCCTCCAACTCCGCTTGCTTCCGGTACGAGTTTTCCAGTCCATTCACCATAACTTCAAACCCATCGCAAACCTCGGCGATCTCTCTTATAGTCGCTTGGGGCAAATGAATGTCCCAATCGCCTGCAGCGACTTGCCGAGCTGCCTGGCTCATCATCTCGAGGGGCGTGAGAAGGAGGCTGCGAATGCGAACGCCTACAATAAAGAAAGCGAGGAGCAGTCCTGCGAATGCAGCAACCGTGGGAACCGTGTACGAATTCTGCCCGCCCTCTCCAATATGCAACGATTGGGTCGCGATGAAGTGTGCCGACACAAAGAAAACCCATGGGAGCAGTAGAAGGAGTACCAAGCTGAGCAAAGCATAGGTACGAATACGAAGCTTCCTCATGTTAAACGCCCTCGAAACGATAACCAACACCCCAAACGTTGGTCAAATATTGTGGTTGAGCCGGATCGTGCTCGATTTTCTCGCGAAGACGGCTGAGATGGACACGTATCGTATGCTTATCGCCAACGCCATCCCAGAACTTCGTGAGCAATTGGTCATAGGTAAATACTTGTCTCGGGTGCTCCGCAAACAATCGCAGTAACTCATATTCCTTCGGCGTAAGAGAGACGGTCTTTCTATCTACGAACACTTCTCTTGAAGACAAATCTAGCTTGATGTGGTCATAGTCCAATATCTTGACCGTGCTTGTTTGCTGCGTGCCGATGCGACGTAGAACAGCCTTGACACGGGCAACAATTTCTCCGGGTGAAGCGGTTTTGACGATATAATCATCGCCGCCGAGAGTCAGCCCTCGAATCTTGTCCACATCATCACTGCGAGCGCTCAAGAAAAGGATTGGAACGTTGCTCTCAGCCCGAATCCGGCGACATAACTCAAATCCATTTTGTCCCGGCATCATGATGTCAAGGACAATACAATGAATGGAGCTCTGTTGGAACACGGCCAATGCTTGGGAGGTGTCACAAGCAGTTAAAACGTGAAAATTTTCGTTTTCCAAAAAGTCCCTCAATAGTTCGACGATACTTTGGTCATCGTCTACAACAAGGATTGTATTTAATACACTCACGAATCCCCCTCCTTTGCATCCTATTTTATCATTTTTTCCGCAAGAGCAAACGAAATCATATGTTTTGTGATGAATTGTTTATTGTTTTGTGACCTTTTTACAACTTGGTATGAGATATACATTTGTTATGCTTCTATTGTAAAGAAGGTTTTCAAATGGGCTTGGAAAACAACCGTTTCTCGTTTTCCATTCGGAGCTATATTTTGTCTCACATTTGTTTAGTGGCGCTGCGGATGTATGCCATTCGTAATTGTTACAGAGACCGACCAAGTTAAACTGACGAACTGACTTTAGAGGAGGATTTATTTATGTTAACGGTTCAAATCGTGCTTTTTGATGGCTTCGACCTTCTGGATGCCATTGCACCTTATGAGGTTTTTTGCGCCGCTGCAATGAAAGCTGAAAACTCGTTATGCGTAGAATTCGTCACCGCCGAAGGACCGAGGTCTGTGACTAGCGGTATCAACGGATTAAAAATCGAAGCGAGCGGCAGATTGAATCCGGAACGTGCGGATATCATTCTCGTGCCTGGCGCGTCGGGTGACGTCGAAGGAGATGGCCCCGATTCGATTCCAGTTATTCTGTCCCGCGCAATGAATACAGAATTGACAGGTATGATTGAGCAGGCACTTGGGAAAAAAGACATCGTCGTCGCGACGGTTTGCGGCGGTTCCTTGTTGCTGGCCATGGGAGGGTTGCTGGAAGGCAGACCTGCGGTAACTAATCTATTGGGCATGGATTTACTTGGAGCAACTGGGACCATTCCCGTCACAGCACGTTTAGTGGACGACGGCAACCTGGTTACCGGCGGCGGTGTAACTTCGGGACTCGATGTAGCACTTTATCTGGTGGAACGTGAGCTTGGACCGCGTATCGCACACGCGGTAGAGCAGTTATTTGAATTTGAAAGGTGGGGAACAGTTTGGCGAGAAACAGGAATTGCGCCTTGCACTTATAAGTCTTTGACGGGCGCCGAAACGAACAAAGTGTCGATGACTTATGGTACCCTTCATAACAAAATCACACAAGCACATGTCTTCGACGGGGATTGGGATACGACAATCGCTACGCCGGTTGGGAAACTGCAAGTCAAGCTCTCAATATCAACAAGTAATGGGATTCTCCAAGGCAGGGCAAGACAAGGGGATGAAACGATCGAGTTTATGAATCCCCAACTTCAGGACAACAAGCTTACCTGGTCGCTGCGAATCACGAAACCAATGCGCTTAAATCTGAAGTTCGAAGTTGGCGCCGATGGAGATCACATGAACGGAATCGCCAAGGCCGGCGTGCTACCGGCATCTAAATTAACGGGCAAACGGCGGTTTTGAGCCCATGAAGAAAGGGAAAACATTATACGGACTATTAGCCTGCGTCAGTATTCTATTTATCCTTTACGCCTTGGTGGTCAATTATATTATCGATCCCGGAGCTGAGGAATTTTTGAGTGAGAAAACCGGACTTAAACGCGAGCTTAATCGCCCGATCTTGTTAAACGTTATGCATGTTCACGTTGCGTTTGCCTGCATCGCCATGGCGGTGGGGATGCTCAACTTGTCAAATCGAATCTTTGAAAAAAGCCGCAAGCTCCAACGCATAAATGGCTACGTTTATATAGGGTCCGTACTTCTTGTCGTACTGACTTCCGGATACATGGCGCCTTACGCGACAGGAGGAAAAATAAGCAGTATGGGGTTCAATACGCTAAATATGGTATGGCTGCTTATAACCATTATGGCGCTCGTCCAAATTAAAAAGAAACGGATTATACGGCACAGGAACTGGATGATCCGAAGTTACGCCTTTTGTTTTACGAACTTGCTGATACATCTCATCACCTCCCTTTTTCATCATGGATTCGGTCTCATTTATGTTACCAGCTATACAATTGGCGTTTACGGCTCCATAGTGCTTCTATTGGTCATTCCTGAAGTCATTGTTAGAACGATCAGTAAATCCTGAGAGGTTGCGGTTCCACCATGAATGAGGCAGCCCAGTCATCTCTGCTTATTAAGCATGTTTAGCATGTTTTGAAGAGATATATCAAAATCTAATTTTATAAGTGGTATACTCTAGAGAAAATGGGTCATTTTTATTTTATTCTAGAGGGGCGTTTATGCGATGCTGAAGAGAAAGATAAATTCTAGCTTTGACAATCTGATGTTTTATGTTGAGCAAATTAGTAAATTGAATGCTGCCTCGGCATGTGCGCTTTTTGCCATTCAAAATGACCATATCGTTGCTGAAATTTACAGCGGTACTCATTCCTTTGACGAGGCAGCACGCAAAACTGGAGCGGATTCGCAATTTAACGTTGCCTCTGTTCGAAAAAGTTATCTTGGACTTGCAGCGTCGTGGGCATTCTATCAGGGGAAAATCCATTCTTTTGACGATTATGTATTGAAATATTTACAGGTTAGTGACAGTGAAAGGGCTGCTTTAGAAGGCGTCACTATTAGAAACCTATTAACTTATACCCACGGGCTATCAGAAAAAGAGGGTCATATAACGAGAATCTTTAAACCAGGTACGGATTGGGATTATAACAGTGTGGGCATTAGATTACTGCAAACAATAATCAGTAATGCTTTAGGAAAACCATATATTAATTTACTGCATGAAAAGATATTCGAACCATTAGGATGGACAGAAACAGGTTATCGTAGTGCTGTTTCAGAACAGCTCGTACCTGTTATTAGTGGCGAAAGCGCTTATTTACGTGTTCGTTCTAACACTGACGGGAGTCAAGGGAATTTATTTGTTTCAGCAAGGGAACTAGCTTATTGGGGATATCTGCATTTGAAATTAGGTAACATCAACGGCAAATCCATTGTTCCTGAAATCGTTATTAGAAACGCCATTGCCGTACAATCGCCAATTGAATTATCAGAGGGGCTTCCACGAAACGGCTGCCTGTGGTTTGTTAAGGATGGTGAATCATCACAATGTTCAATGGGGAAAAATGTACCACAAAATTCATATGAAATTGTGGGTTCATACGGTCCTCTGGTTTTAGTTGTTCCAGATTTAGATCTAGTAGTAGTACGTATGTCAAATCAGGAAAAAGGAAATTACGCAGATAACGAGCGCGACCACAACGATTTTTTACAAGAGTTTAGCAATTTAGCTGTTACTTCGGCGAGAAATTTACATTAACAGAGTGATTCTGGCTTCCTCAGTGATTTTGTCTCCTCCTTTTTTCAATTTGAAAATTCTTTGACTTTTGCAGCACAATTTATTTTGGAGGGGAGATCTGCAAATAATAATCAAGAGAGCATCTGGAAAAACAATGTTTTCCAAAATGAGGTTGAGTATAAGGAGGTATTATGAACTCGAAGAATGATAATAAAAAATTGCGCGAGTCATTTGAACAAGCCGCGAATATTTATCAGCAGGCGCGTCCGGATTACCCTGAGCAAATGTTCGATGATTTAATCCATACAGCAAATTTGAATCCAGGTGATCATTTGTTGGAAGTGGGTTGTGCTACAGGAAAGGCTACTCTACCGTTAGCCAAGCGCGGATTTAAAATCACGTGCGTAGAACTTGGCGCTGAGCTCGCTACAATTGCCCGTCAAAACCTTGTCGGAATGGACATTGACTAATCAACGGGAGCTTCGAAGAATGGCAGCCGGAGGCAGAGAATGGGTTTGATCTGGTATTCGCTGCAACCGCTTGGAAATGGGTTAATCCAGAAGTTCGGTATATTAAGGCAGGACAGGTCCTTCGTCCCGGCGGACACCTGGCATTTTGGAACGCAGATCACGTTTTTCCAGACGATGGAGACCCATTCTTCCGAGAAATTCAAAGCGTTTACTATGAAATCGGCGAAGGTAAATCGGTAGAAAACAACGATTGGCCGCGACCAGGGCAACTTCACGAGCAAAAAGATGAGATAGAGAAAAGCGGCCTGTTTGAGGTTGTTCACATACGACATTTTGATTGGGAGCGCATTTATCATGTTGACGAGTACATTAAACTCCTCGAAACCTTCTCTGGGCACATACTCATGGAGGAATGGAAACGTGACAAACTCTTCAACGAAATCCGAGTTCGCCTTAATAGTCGTCCAGAAAAATCGGTTCGCCGCCACTGGGGTGCTGTTCTCCATGTCGCTCGTCGAAAAGATTGACAATGGAGATATTGGTTTTTCATCGTTGCGCTAGCGGGGAACAGCAAAACGGAGAACGTTAGTTCAATAAAAACAGCGCAGTCTAAGACTTATTTCATGTCCGGGACTGCAGCTAAAAAGTATCTGTTTACAACTTATTTTCGAGAATTGCTGTTCCACCAAGTCGCGCATATAGGATGTAATCAATGACTGCTGGCTCGAACCCGCCCGCGCGGAGTGCAGCGTTGATCTGACCACGATGGTACTGGACATGCAAGGCGACATGCATCAAAATGTCCCGCGCGGACGTCTCGAACGGTGCTCCGGCCTGGCTACGATAAGCGATCGGATTGTCCAATCGATCTTCGGGTAGGGCATCGAGCCACTCACGGAAGCCGCTTTCGTTGTCCTCGATTAACGCGGCGCATTTTGTCGGATCCGCGTCATCCGCCCATAACACGAGCCCCTCACTGCTCTCGCCACGCAGCCGGGTCAGCCAGATGCGCTCCGCTTGGAGCACGTGTTGAAACAGAGTCGTTGCCTTGCCGGCTTCGTCCGCCGGCAAGGCTTGCAGCGCCTCCAGTAGGCGGCGGTTCGCCCAATCCATGTGTACGAACAAACTGCGAATCGTTTGCATGACGCTTAACCTCCATCGTCTCTTGATTTCTTTGTTCCCTTTTATCGTATCACGCACGGGTGCGACTGCCAACGCCCTTATTCGCTGAACCTGTGGATGATCGGGATCCTACGGTCGCAGACTCTTTGGATTTAGTCCTGAAAGCAGCTTTGGGTGTCAAAGACATGTGGGAGCAGGCTATTTCGACTCGGTTTGCAACGAGCCTTCTTAGCTAAATTTGTCATATAACTGATAGGCGAGCGTGAGCCCGGGTTATATGACTCGGGACGGTGCCCGGGACACGATAGTGGAGGAGCTTGCTTCAGGCAGCTCCTCTATTGTTTTATTGAAGTAACGGACAGCATAGAATAATAAGAAGAGCCTAGGAACTAAAAATAATAAACAAGCATGATGTATATAAAAGTAATATTTGGAGGAATCGGATTTTATGGCAATAGGTCGTTTTCCTGAGCGTATTGTAGTTATTGGGGCAGGGATGGCGGGTTTGGTATGTACTTTGGAGCTTATGAAACAAGGATACAATGTGCGTTTATTAGAGGCAAATAGTCAACCGGGTGGTCGCATATACACGATGCGGGATCAATTTGCCGACGGAATGTTTTGTGAAATGGGGGCTGCCTTCATTGGAGCGCATCATTTTCTCACATTGAGTTATGCCCAGCAAGCCGGGGTTCAATTAATAAATTTACCAGTCCCCAACAGAAGTTTGTCATATATCGATGGGAGATTAATAATAGATTCTCCTGCTGAACCTGCACTATGGCCTGTTTCACTTACTGCTGAGGAAAGAATTTTAGGATACGCGGGGATGTTGGAAAAGTATCTCAAGCCGGGGCTTAAAGCGACGGGTAATCCTTTTTTGCCTGGCTGGCCAACAAAACAAGCGGTACAGCTCGATTCTATGACAATGGAAGAATATCTTAAAGGTCAAGGAGCATCTTCGGGTGCCATTAAGCTGTTTGAAATTGGGTATATGCAGATGTTAGGCGATGGTATTCGCAAAGTATCTGCATTACAGCGACTGCTTGACCTAAAAATGGCCAGTTCCGAAAGAAGTACACAGACTATAGTAGGTGGAATGGATCAATTACCGAAAAAGCTTGCCCTTACAATAGGCTCTAATATCAGTTATGGATGTGCTGTGACGCATATTGAACAAAGTAATAAAGGAGTAACGATCCAATTTAATAATTCCGGTGAAGCTTTCACTATCTGCTGCGATAGGGTCATTGTGGCCATTCCCTCTACAATGCTGCGTACCATTCATTTTTCTCCACCACTTAGTAAAGAAAAAAATGATGTCATTCAAAATCAACTTTCTACTTCCGTTACTCGTACCGTCATACAAAGCCGAACTAGATTCTGGAACAACTTAAGTTCCTTTACTACAGTAAATACGGATCTGAAAATTGGATGGTTGCTTGATGCTACATTCACTCAAACGACATCAAGGAGGGGGCTAATTTGTTCGTACTCCTCCGGTGAATCGGCAAGGGAAATATCTAGAACTGGTAATATTAATACAGCTGTATCAGAAATTAAACAGGTGCTTCCTGAATTGTCGTATAATTTTGAAGGTGGGACGGTCTTTTCTTGGGATCATAATCCTTACTCCCGAGGTGCGTATGCTTGGTATAAGCCGAATCAGATGATTCGAATGCTCCCAATACTGTCTGCCGAACAAGGAAGAATTTACTTTGCTGGCGATAATACAAGTCTTTTTCCCGGCTGGATTGAAGGTGCGATCTCTTCTGCGTTACGAGCTGTAAATCAAATTATTGCCAGTAAAAGCATATAGTACAAAATTTTTTGCAAGAAGAACTATAGTAGAGGAGCTAGTTAAACTAAGTGGTAGTTGAGAGTCTGCAACTGTAAAGTTCTTCTTTTGTTTATTGAGTAACAGGCAGAATTGCAATAAATTTACACATGGATATGGTAATATTAGTTTATCCATTATGGAGAGGAGATTCTGAGTTGACCGAAAGAACAAGAGTTTTTACAGGTTCTCCATGGGAGCCGGTTGTTGGATATTGCAGAGCCATTCGTGTAGGAAATCGTGTTGAAGTAGCTGGTACAACTGCTATGAATGATGGTGAAGTTATTGGAGTAGGGAGTACCTACGAACAAACGAAAAACATTTTGAAAACCATAGAAGAAGCACTTCATAAAGTTGGAGATCCTGCAAAAACACAGTTATTTTCCTATCAGAATTGCTGTAGAGAGAACAAACCTACAAAAGTACATCCATTTTCATGGGAAACGCTCCGGTTCAGCTGAGAATGAAAAAATAAATGCACATTTGCATGAATTCAATAAGAATTCGGATATACCTGCCAAAGACTGTATAGATGCAGGTTTTTGGCTGAAGGCAATAGTTTCGAATCGAATAAATTGGAATAAAGTCGTGTGCGCTATCACTATCGTTCTTAAGTTTTGTCTAGGGCTAGGCTGGACATGGTCAAAATCGAATGACTTCGTCAAGCGCTGATTTCGGTTTTGAGCCTCTAATTTAGTGGTATTTTATTCAACAATGAGGTTGGAAAATATGAGAAAAAAATTACTCAGCTCATTTTTGGTTTTACTAATAGTATCCTCTATTGTTTTAATTTTTTGGACTAAAAGTATCGATAGTAAATTTGTCGTTCCGGTCATAAATAGTTTCTACAGTAATTTTATAGATAAAGACTATTCAAAAATGTACAAATACACAGATTTCAGTAAATACACACAAAATCCTAACCTATCAAATGAGGGTAAAGCGAACTTGGCACAGGGGTTGCTAGATAATGATAGACATTGGTATGGAGACATAAAAGGACACTCTATAAAAAGCATAAATTGGAAAGGGTTTAACAAAAGAAGTGCAACAGTTGCTGTTATAGCTCTAGATGGATATGGAAATGAGCAAATCTATTATGATGAAGTTTTTATTAAAAAGAAAGATGAGGGTTGGTTTATTACCGAGTATATTTCTGGATCACCATGGAGATCCATGAAGATGCCGTAATAAAGCTTAATGGGATGTTTCGGTTTTATTGCTGAAGTAACGATGGTGGAAAAATAATCAAAGGAGCCATTCAAATGGAAAAATCATTATTTGATAACTTCAAGTGGATTAATGAAAGCAAGGCCAAATATGAAGAAGGCAAATTAATTATTAAAGCAACTGCAGCAAGCGATTTCTTCTGTAATAATGGTGCTGTTTCCGAAACAGGAATTTCTCCGGAAAATCTAAATAATGCTCCATTTTTTTATAAGGAGGTTACTGGAGATTTTGTTATGCGTGTTCAGGTTTCTCATGAATTCAAGGACATGTATGATGCGGCAACGATTATGGTTATGCAAGATTTGCAAATATGGGCTAAAGCATGCTTTGAAAAGACAGACTTTGATACGCATGCTGTAGTAAGTGTTGTCACGAATCATACTTCGGATGACGCAAATGGATGTAATATTAATGGAAATACGGTATGGTTACAAGTAGCAAGAGTAGCTAACCATTTTTCTTTCCATTATTCGTTAGATGGGGTCAAGTTTGATATGATGAGATTCTTTAGCTTGCCAGTCGATAAGACAATCAAGGTAGGGCTTGTAGCGCAATCACCGATAGGCACAGGCGGAGACCGAATCTTTCAAAACTTTTCATTGACTAATAAAACGGTAAACAATATTCGGTATGGTGTATAATCTGCACAAAATAAAAGTTGATTGCAAGTTGAATAAACAATAGTGAAAAACAGTCGAATTGGGGCTGTTTTTTTTAATTCTTCAAATTGTGTGAGTTTTGCCATCAAAGAATCTTAAAAATGCCCTTGTATAAACTTAAAAACGTCCCTTTGATTAATTATAGTTCTTAGAGTATATTTTCGTGTAACCGAATACAAAACTCAGAACAATTGAAGCTCATATCTTCCACCTAAGATACTTCGGTAGCGTCGATGCACCATGGCATGTACAATAGTTAGAGGACGTTTGACAAAGGAAGGGCTAGGTATGAAGCATAAAAGTTGGATACGAAGGGCTGTTTTAATGATAAGAAACATGAGGTTCCAAAACAAATTATTGGCAGGTTACCTTCTGGCTTGTGTCATTCCACTGCTCGGTGTAAGCGCCGTCATCTTCCATCAATCAGCAGTGGGGCTCGAGGATTCCTCACAAGAATTCGCCTCTCTGTATACGTCTCAAATCAGAACTACTTTAAACGAGTTTATCAAAGAATATGACAAGGTCACGAAGTCGGTACTGGTTGACAACGAATTGATCTACAGGATCGGAGAAGAGAGAAGTTTGCCTATGGACGAGTTGATTCTACAAAGAGTTGCCATCCAGCGCCTACTGATGCGGGTCGCATTACTCAAATCGGAGATCGGTACCGTAATGCTGATCGGTCGTGATAACAGCGTATATCAATATACGACTACAACAAGCAGAGTAAATGAGAACACACTGTTATCCCAGGAGTGGTACAAGCAGCTCCGCAATTCGGAGGATACGTTTTTTATTACCGGGCTACATGACCGTTCCTATTACGAGGATAAAGGAGCTGGAGCCGTAGTGACGGTAGGAAGGGTGCTGTTTAGTTATGACGGGGCCTATGCGGGCATACTTCTCATCGATCTGGATCCGTTTACGCTGCTGCAGCTCGATCATGACTTCGTTTTGGCTCGTGATAAATATGGCATAAATGTCATCATAAGCAATCGTCAAAGAGAAATTGTTTACCATTCCGATGCGGCCAGCGGCCGGTTATCTTGGCAGCAGGTGCTTGAATCCGGAGCAAAGTACATCAAGGATGACGGCAGCCAAGACCTGATTATATTATCGGGAAGCACCTCGCGAGGGAATTTATTTATCAAAACCGAGATTCCGCGTTCGAAGCTGCTGCAGAAAATCAATCAGATCAAAGGAATGACTGTCATCGTTATCCTGATAAGTTGTCTGATCATTACCCTCATCTCGCTTGGTTTGAGCTATACGATCACAAGGCCTATTAAGGCGCTCCGCAGAAGCATGAAGCAGGCAGAAGCAGGCCAATACTTACCTATAGAGAAAGAGCAGGCCGGCGACGAGATCGGAAGCCTGGTGCACAGTTACAACAAAATGATTATAACGATCCGATCCTTAATTGAAGACGTGTATATCGCGGAGATAAAGCAGCGGCAAGCCAAATTCATCGCGCTTCAGAATCAGATCAACCCCCATATGCTGTACAATACCTTGGAATCGATCCGCATGAAGGCGTTGGTAAAAGATGACGAGGAAACAGCCGGCATGATTAAAATTCTGGCTCGCATGTTTCGGCTAGCTTTAGGTAAAGAAGGCAGGCATCATTCGGTGAAACATGAATTGGATTATACGACCAATTACTTGGAGCTTCAAAACATTCGGTTTGATAATATGTTCAGACTGGATATTAGAATCCCCGACGAGATGCTGCGTTGCAGCATCATCCCCCTTATATTTCAGCCTATTGTGGAGAACAGTATCAACCATGGATTTGAGGATTACAGCAGACCCATGCATATCGAGTTTGAAGGCGCCTGGACGGAAGAAGGGGAAATCCTAATCCGGATAACGGACGATGGGGTCGGTATTCCAACGGAGAAACAAGAGGAACTGCTTGCATTACTGGAGGATGCTGAATCGGACAAATACAAACTCGAAGAAACCGATGTACCGGAGAGTAACGGGTTAGGCCTCAAAAATATCGCCGAACGCATCAAGCTCCACTATGGTGATCGGTATTATCTGACGATTCGTCCTGGAGTTGATCGTGGAACGACGGTCGAAATTTTAATCCCTAAGCTTTAGGTGGATTTTAGGTAAGAGAGAAGGAGAGGTGCTTTGGGATGAGGTTGATCTTGGTGGATGATGAGAAAGGTATTGTGGATGGTCTCAAAATAATGATAAGCCGCTATATCCCGGAATGCGAGGTAGTCGGCGCAGCCTATAATGGTTTGGAAGGGTTCAAATTAATTCAAAAATTGCAGCCGGACATTGTCATTACGGATATTCGGATGCCACAATCTGACGGCCTTGACATGATCAGAATGCTGAAAGACAAGGGCTGTCAGACCAAATTCATCCTGTTAAGTGGATATGCCGACTTCGAATATGCTCGAAGAGGCATGCAGCTGGGAGTGCAGTTCTATATCAATAAACCGGTTGAGGAAGAGGAACTACGCGACTGCGTTTATCAGGTCATAGAGGCTATCCGTGCGGACAATGCAAAGCTGCAGGAAGTAGACGAATTGAAGCAGGAGGTTCACAGCCGTATACAGGAGAGCGCCTTACGGGATATCCTTGATGTCGGCAGCGATAATGCACTTATGGAAGAACTGCTTCGAATTGCGCGAATTCCAACAGAGGGGGCCTGCTTCGCGTGTATCCTGCTTGAATTCGACGGCAACGTCGATGCTTTGAAGGAATTTGGACTTCAGCCGGTATTTTACCAAATAGACCAAGCCTTGGGACAGTACCGTGGAGTGTATCGGTTTCGTTATTCGGGTGCACAAGTTTCCGTGGTAGTTACCCATGGCGGTTCCATCGGGTATGCAGATCTGGTTCGCTCGGTCCAACGTCTGAAGGATAAAGTATACCGGGAATTGAAGCTGTCCATGAACGTTGGCATCGGTACGATTCAGAAGCAGGCCGGAGGTATCAGCCAATCTTTTGAGGAAGCCCGTTATGCGTTAAGTTATAAAGTGGTCAAAGGGGGGGACACCGTAATCCCGTTTCCCGAGATCAGGAATCTGACTGGACGGAGTCATGCAGTTCCTGAAGACATGATAGCTAAACTGGAGGCAGGTCTCGACAATATGGACGAGATGGAATGTGTAGGCATTATTCGCGAAATCTTTCGAGGGATGGAAGCCGAACCAAGTATAGGCCCGGCAGATCTCCAGTTGCATTGTTTGAACATCCTTTTATCAAGTGTTCGAAAGATGTCCTTTCAGCAGCTTCAGCAAAACGATTTCTTGGGCCGTCATATTTTGTCACTAGAGGGCATTTCACGGTTTCGGACGCTAGTGTCTCTGGAGGAGTGGATGGTTCAAGTCATCAGAAGAATTATTGCATTCAAGCTAGCTCATAAAATTCCCAAGAAGAAGGACATTATCACTGAGGTTAAGGAATACGTGTCTACACATTACAATGAACCGATCACTCTTGCAGATCTAGCTGCTCGTTTTTTCATTAACCCCTATTATTTAAGCCAGTATTTTAAACAAAAGACTGGGGATACGTATGTGAATTTTTTGACTCAGATCCGAATTGGCAAAGCCAAAGAGCTGCTGGAGAATACAGATTTGAAGGTATACGAGATATGCCAGATGGTAGGATACTCGGATACGCAGCATTTTGCGCGTTTGTTCGAGAAATTGACAGGTAGCAAACCCAGGGAATACCGCAAAAATCTGCCGAGCGTTTAAACGTACTTAGCCACTCCAAATCGGAGTGGTTTTTCATTTATTCTTAAAAAAGACCTTGTTTAAACTTAAAAATGCCCAATTGAGCGATGGTTCCCTTAATTGTATAGTTATCTGTGTAAGCGAATTCAACATCTAGAAACTGGGGGGAATAAGTTGAAAGCAGTTGCATTTCATCGAATGAAGGTGTATTGGCCGCTGTATGTGATGGCGATTCCAGGTATCGTTTTTCTCATTGTATTTAAATACATACCGTTGGCCGGTGCTGTAATCGCCTTCAAGGACTACTCGGTTTTCAAAGGGTTTATCGATAGTCCCTGGGTAGGTCTCAAGCATTTTAAGACCCTGATTCACCATCCTGACTTCTTCCGGGTGTTCAGCAACACGCTAATGCTGGGATTTCTCAAACTCGTACTGGTCTTTCCGATGCCCGTTTTGCTGGCGCTGATGATTAACGAGATTCGAAAGTCTGCGCTGAAGAAGGGAATTCAAACCGCTTTGTACATTCCGCACTTTTTGTCTTGGGTTATTGTTGCCGGTATTGTCTTTGATTTCTTTTCATTAAGCGGATTGTTCAACATTGTCATCGGGTGGTTCGGTTTTGAGCCGCTGCTGGCTATGCAGGATAGCGCATACTTTCGGCCCGTTTACGTGATTGCGTCCATATGGAGGGATGCCGGTTGGGGAACCGTGGTGTACATGGCGGCCATCAGCGCAATCGATCCTCAGTTGTACGAATCGGCGATGATCGACGGCGCATCCAAGTTTAGGCAAATTCGCCACATTACGTTTCCGCTTCTTTTACCGACCATACTGGTATTGTTCCTGCTTGAAATTGGCAATTTCTTGGATTTGGGCTTTGATCAAGTATTTAACCTACTCACCCCGATGACATACAGTGTCGGAGATATCCTGGATACGTACGTATTCCGGACAGGCATTCAGCAAGCACAGTACAGCTTTGCTACGGCGGTCGGTTTATTCCAGTCAGTTATTGGATTTATCCTAGTGTACGTATTCAATAGGCTGTCGAAGAAAATTTCGGATGGGGGGCTCTGGTAGACATGTTTGAATCGAGAGGGGAAAAAGTATTCGTTACAGCAATTACGGTTTGCCTTATCCTGTTGTCTATCATAGCACTCGTACCGCTCCTGTCCGTGATCTCCACTTCACTCAGCTCCAAAAGTGTCGTGGATATGAATCTGGTAACCATATGGCCGAAGCAGTTTACCTTCGACTCCTGGGGGTATATTATCGACCGTCCCGACTTGTGGAAATCGTTCTTCTTGACCTTGGGCTCGACGGTAATTGGAACGGTTTTGGCTCTGCTAATGACAGCCTTACTGGCGTACCCGCTGTCGAAGCCGGAGTTCCGCTGGGGGGCTGTGATTATGGTCGGCGTCGTGATTGCGATGATCTTCAAGGCTCCTATCGTGCCATACTTTCTAACGGTTCGCGGTATCGGACTTTATAATAATCCGCTGGTTCTGGTAGTACCACATATCCTGAATCCGTTCAATCTAATTATCATGAGAACCTTCTTCAAGCAGTTCTCCAAGGAATTGGAGGAGGCAGCCTTTCTTGAAGGCTGCGGGTATTTCCGAATGCTGTTCCAATTCGTGCTTCCGCTGTCCAAAGCGGTACTGGCGACACTTGCTCTATTCTATGGGGTGGTGTTATGGAATCAGTTCCAGCATCCTCTCCTTTTCCTTCAAAATCCCGACTTGTTCCCGCTGCAGATTAAGATCCGACAGTTCATCACCGACGATAACGTTATTATGGCGGGTGCTGCTTCAAAGGCTAATCTGAACTATAATGAGCGTACCTTAAGAGCTGCGACAGTAATCTTTGCTATCATTCCAATCATTTTGGTGTATCCTTTCTTACAGAAATACTTCGTTAAAGGAGCCATGATCGGCTCTGTAAAAGGGTAAGACATCTTTTCAGTTTTAAAGGCAAGCAGCCTTAAACATATAACTACGATTAAGAGGGGGAACAACACATGAATTTCAAAAAGATCGGATTATTATCAGTAGCAGGTGTCCTTGCCATTACTACTATAACCGGCTGTAGCGGTAACAAGAACTCATCCGAAGCTGCTCAAAACCAGACCTCCAATGCGGATGAAATTGTCGATATTGAAGTATGGGGCACCAACATCGGCTATAAACCGATCACCAAAGGCAGCAAGCTGTATGAATTATATAAGGAAAAGCTTGGCGTCGGTGTCATTCATCCCTATGTGGAGTGGAACGGAGGCACCAATTACCTGAATCAACTGAACCTAAAGATCGCCGCTAACGAAATGCCGGATTTGTTCTTACCCCAGCAGGGCATTGAAGATAGTTTGGCTAAGAACGGCGCGATTGCCGACTTGACTGAGCTGTTGCCTAAGTATGCACCGAATCTATGGCAAGCCGTTCCGAAGGAAATGTGGGATGTAGTTAAAGCCAACGATCCTACTGGTCAGGGGAAAATCTTTTATATCCCCGGAGTGGTGGATTACGGGAGGTACGCCGGAATGATCCGTAAGGATTGGCTCGATAAATTGGGCTTGTCAATGCCGAAGACGCAAGAGGATTATGTAAAGGTTCTGGAGGCATTCCGGGATAAGGATCCCAATGGCAATAGCCAGAAGGATGAGCTTCCGACGGGTGGCCGTCAGGAGGCACGTTGGA
This sequence comes from Paenibacillus sp. GCM10027630, assembly GCF_042676305.1. Classification (NCBI taxonomy): domain Bacteria; kingdom Bacillati; phylum Bacillota; class Bacilli; order Caryophanales; family Paenibacillaceae; genus Paenibacillus; species Paenibacillus sp. GCM10027630. The sequence goes on from NZ_JBHTGY010000033.1 coordinate 83,921, forward strand.
TGGACCATCTGTTCGCAATGTACGGTGTAGCCATGTTCGAAGGTTATCCGGATTGGGACCTGTACGATGGCAAGCTGACTTATTCCGCGATTACCCCGAATATGAAAGCAGCCTTGGAGAACATTGCCAAGCTGTATAAGGACGGATTGCTGGATAAGGAAACGCTCCTTAACGACAAGGCCAAATGGGATGGCAAGATTGAATCGAATAAGGCAGGGAACTATTTTCATTGGGTGGAAACTGGCTATTTGCCTTTGGAAAATCTTTCTAAGAACACTGGCGTAAAGGCTGATTTTTCCATACTCCCCATACCGGAAGTCTCGGGCTATAAGGGCTTCTATACTTGGAAGAGGTTTCAGCCACCAGCCTGGGTAGTCAAGAATACCAAGGATCAGAAGAAATTGATGGCTACCCTGAAGCTGCTTAACAACATGTACGATAAAAAGAATTGGATCCCTCTGTATCTTGGCGTGGAAGGAATGCACCATACGGTAAAGGACGGCAAAGCAGCCAGACTGCCGGATGATAAAAGTACGCAGGAGAACCTGATTCTCGATCCTTATTCCAAAATATCCACCCTGGATTTCATGATCGATCTAAACAAGAGCACAGCTTCGGAAGATAGAATGTGGGCGATAAATCAAGTTAACCGAAATATGCAGGAAGCCCAAAAGTATGCTAAGATCATTGCCGGCGACGGTATGCCAGCCAGTGTGTACGAAGGCTTCGCGGACATTAACAATCGTACTTTGTACGTGGAATATGCTACCAAGATTATCATCGGACAATATCCGATCAGCAAATTCGATGAATTCGTAGACAAGTGGAACAAATCGGGTGGTGAAGAGGTTACGAAACGTGCTAGAGAATGGTATGCGAAAGTGAAGAAATAATTTTTCCGAACAAAAATATCCGCCCGGCATCGATTCGAAGACGGGCGGATATTTCAATTCAAGTTTGGGGCATTGGATGAATGAACCTAAGTTGAAACAGGGGGTTATTATGTGTAATCGTCTTAAAGAAGTGCTTGAGGGTCAAGAACATAATTATATACTTCCTTTTCTCTGGCAGCATGGTGAGGAAGAGGAGGTAATTCGGGAAGAGATATCCCGTGTTCATGAATCTGGAATCGGGGCCTTTTGCGTAGAGGCTCGGCCACATCCGGATTTTCTCGGACCGAAATGGTGGAAGGACATGGACATTATTATGGAGGAAGCCCGGAATCGAGGCATGAAAGTATGGATGCTCGATGACGACCATTTTCCAACGGGTCATGCGGCAGGTAAGGTGAAGGAGGCTCCAGAAAGGCTTCATCGAATGTTCGTGGGTGAACGATATATCGATACCATCGGTCCTGCCCAAGGAACATCTCTGCTGCTGGATACCTTGCTGATGTGTGGCCTTCGACCGACTACCTCGCACCAACAAAACGCGAGTGGTAAAAACAAACTGATTTCAGTTGTTGCTGTCCGCCGCAATCTATCTAATGGAACATTAACCTGTGACTCAGTCGACATAACAGAACTTGTACAAGATGGTATCCTTTACTGGGATATCCCTGAAGGGTATTGGCGAGTATTTATTATTTCAGAAAATAAGGGTGGCGGCAGTAAGGAGCAGGAAGATTATTTGAACCCGCTAGACCGGGATTCAGTTCGTATTCTGCTCGATACGGTATATGAGGCTTTTTTCGATCGTTACAAAGCGGATTTCGGAAAGACATTTGTTGGCTTCTTTTCAGATGAACCCGGATTCTACAATGATGAGAAAACTTTTGATTTCAATTCGAGGCCTGGAAAGCAAGGAGTGCCACTTCCTTGGAGCTCGGAAATGCCAGCCCTGCTGGAGGAAGCCTTGGGGCCCGACTATCGGAAGCTACTGCATCTCCTCTGGCAGGATGTAGGAGAACAGTCGAATATTGTACGCTACACTTATATGAATATCGTCAGCAAGCTCTATGCAGAAAACTTCTGTAACCAAATCGGGGCATGGTGTAGAGGCCATGGGGTAGAATACATTGGACATGTACTCGAAGACAACAACGTTCATGCAAGGCTCGGATCCGGCGCCGGGCACTTCTTCCGTTCGCTATGGGGGCAAGACATGTCGGGCCTCGATGTGGTGCTGTGGCAGATCGTCCCTGGATTCGATGAATTAAGTTTCCGCTGGCCAGCGGGGGAGACGGATAGTGAATTCTTCCACTATGGCCTGGCTAAGCTTGGTGTGTCGTTAGGTCATATTGATCCGAAAAAACAAGGCCGGACGATGTGCGAAATGTATGGAGCATATGGCTGGGCAGAGGGGTTAAAGCTGATGAAGTGGCTCACAGACCATATGCTCGTTCGCGGGGTAAACTATTTTGTCCCGCATGCCTTTACTCAAAAAGCTTTTCCAGATGCGGATTGTCCGCCGCATATGTATGCGGGCGGGAAAAACCCGCAGTACCGATATTATAAACATTTAAATCGATATATGAACCGGATTAGTCACCTGATTTCAGGCGGAAGACATGTGGCTACCGCGGCCGTCGTTTATCATGCTGAAGCCGAATGGTCAGGGGAATCGATGTATTTTCATAAGCCCGTTAAAGAAATGATGCAGCATCAGATCGACTGCGACGTTCTTCCAATCGATGTTCTTTTGGAAGCAGCGAGCGTGAAGGATAGCAAGCTACATGTAAATCGAGAGGATTATGAGTGCCTGATTGTGCCCTATGCAGAAGCGCTTCCGACGGCGATGATTCGGAGCTTGGCCCGGTTTGCCGAACAAGGACTAGCCATTCGCTTTGTTGACGGGATGCCGTTACGATCGAGCGAAGGCAGTGATGTTTCTGCTGAGCTGTCTTGGCTTGCCGCTCACCGGAACGTGAAGCTTGCAGACTTAGACAAGCTGGCCCAAGACCTTATTGCAGACGGACATTACGATATGAGAGTCGATACATACGAACCGTATCTTCGGAACTATCACTATCTTCATGATGGTTTGGATGTTTTTATGTTCTTCAACGAACACCCGAATCAAACTATTTGTACGAAGATTGCTTTGCCTGTTCAGGGAGATGTATATGCGTATGATGCTTTTCTTAATCGGTTGAGTAGTTTAAATGTAGATAGAGAGTGCGGCGCAATGGCGGTACAGCTTGTGCTGCATCCGTATGAATCCATCGTCCTGCTCCATGGACCTGCCCTTGGGGATTATACCGCACTGCCACACCGAACTATTGGAGCGGATCTAGAGCTCAAAGGTGATTGGACTGTTTCCACAGCGAACGCTGAAGATTATCCTCAGTTCAAGGAATGGGGAAAATTAACGGCATTAACTAATATGAGTGGTCCTGACTATTTAACAAGTTATACTGGAACTTATCGTTATGAAACGGAATTTGAGTGGAATGAGTCTGTGAGCCAAATTCAGTTAGATTTGGGTGAGGTCTATGAAACGGCAGAAGTATGGTTAAATGGTAAACAAGCAGGGGTATGCATCTGTCCTCCTTACTGTTTGGAGATCAATGGTCTGATAAAGAAGGGCAGCAACAAGCTTGCCGTTGAAGTTACGAATACGTTGGTGAAAGATCAGCGTGACTTCTTGTCGTCCTTTGCACAGCAGGAACCAAGCGGACTCTTAGGTCCCGTCAAGGTGAAAAGTATCATTGAGGGAATGAACTTATACACAGGTTAAAAGTTCGGCATACGGCATAGCTAGTAAAGGGTCAGTCCGGTTTTGATCCGAAAACGATTGGATATGTACGAAAAGTCTCATCTCGGTTTAACCGGGGTGAGGCTTTTATGTATTCGCGTCTTCTATAACAACGATAATCATTACGTCAGATATTTGCTCTGACATGTCATGGCTTAAGAAAAGAGTATTGTTGTAATAAATACGAGCTTATATAATCAATGAATCAAAGGCGATGAAGTTAAGAATGGGGGGACATGGGAATGATTATCAGTCGTCAGAAGAATGATTTCAAAGGAAGTGGCATGTAGTAAAAGTAAATCACACATGCAATTAAACTAAAGCTTACAGGAGGACTCAATGAACGGGAAACGCCTATTAAGTATGGTTGTCACATTCGCGCTTGTTTTAAATTTACTATTGTCGGGGATTCCTTTGTTCGTTCCGGCAGTACAAGCTGCCGATGAATACGTAATAACCGATATCATTAACGATGACTATGAAAGTATGACAGGTCGTACTGATCTGGAAGCCAACGGCTATGTAATTACGCCTAATCCAGGAACGCCTACTAATGATATAGCAGTTATTAATGCAAGCGGCATAGCAAACCCGACGGTTAACAATGACAAGACGGGTAAAGTTTTGCAGGTGAAGGATGCTGTTACTACGGGCGACACCAAGTTTGTCCGCAAGCTGCCTTCGTCCGCTACCGGTCTTGTAACTGTCGATTTCGACTGGCGCGTCGAGAAGACCGCTTTGGACAGCCATGGCTATAAGGTAATGAGGGTTGAGAATCAGGCCGGTAACGCGCTTATAGAATTGAGGCTCAGCGATAATGGGACGAACTTGTCCCAATATTTGTACAGCGCCAAATCTAACAAAAAGGTTATTGCAGGCTATCAGAAGGACGTTTGGTATCAGGTTAAGCTTGAAATCGATACCAATGCCAAAAAAGCCCAAGCGTACGCACGGGCAGGCTCTTCTGGAGCGTATGTGACAGCAGGCCAGTTCGAATTATCTGAGACGGAAGCAAATTCGGCGGCTGAAGTTTCGCAGTTGTCGGGGTTTACAACGACTGAACAAACATCGAACATGTACTACGATAATATTAAAGTATCTACGAAAATCGTCCGTCCAGCTGCGCCGACCGGCTTAACGGCTGTGGCAGGTGATGCAAAAGTTAATCTGTCCTGGACAGCAATAAATGGGATGAGCTATACCGTTAAGCGTTCGAATACAAATGGCGGCCCATACACGAACGTTCAGTCCGGCATTACAACTGGTTCTTATGTGGACAATGGGTTAAACAATGGCACAACCTATTACTTTGTGGTGTCCGCTAGTAGTAACGGTCTGGAGAGTACGGACTCCTCGCAGGCTACGGCTACACCGCTGAAGCCGCAACCGCCAGCCAAGCCTACGGGGCTGACTGCCGCAGCGCAAAACAGCCAGGTTATATTGAACTGGAATGCTGCAGCCGGAGCACAAAGCTACACGGTTAAATATGCAACGACCAGCGGAGGTCCTTACACCTCTGTAACGGGCATTGCATCCAACTCGCACACGGTAACAGGCTTAACCAACAATACAACTTATTACTTTACGGTTTCCGCTGTGAATGAAGTAGGTCCGAGTGGAGACGTAACAGAAGTGCAGGCAAAACCGGTGCAATCGCCACCGCCGCTGCCGCCTACAGGTGTAAAAGCTACTGCATCTGACGCTAAGGTAAACGTATCGTGGAGCGCTGTAAACGGAGCGACCAGCTACAATGTGAAGCGGAGTACGGACGGCCAGAACTTTACGGCTGTGGCTACAGGCGTGACAGCGACTAACTACACGAATACCGGCTTGACTAATGGTACGACTTATTACTACGTTGTAACGGCTGTCAACATCGACGGTGAGAGTGTAAATTCAGCTGCTGTCTCCGTTGCTCCTGTACCGCTGGATGCTTTTAGTCCTACATTATCCAAGAATGGAAGCTGGTTTGAAACGGCCTATGTGGATTGGGCGCCTGTAAGTAATGCTCAGGGCTATAATGTATACGTTAAACCTGTAAGTGCATCGGATTCACAATATGTACAAATTGATACTCAATTAATCCGCAGATACGCTGCATATTGGAGAGCTGACGCTACAGGGCTTGCAGCTGGAGATTATGTAATGAAAGTTGAAGCGGTACTGCCAGATGGTTCAAGAGCAAGTGCTGTTTCCGATATACTATCCGTAGCGAAGCATGACAGATCTGGATTTGCTTTTTCAGCAAGCTCACCATTTAAAACGGGTTCAGGTGCTTATAATAACGATGGTACACTGAAGAATGGCGCTCAAGTTCTTTATGTAACATCTGCGACTGCAAAAACAGTTACCCTTGATGTAATAACCAGCAGCAAAGGTGCTGTAACAAAAGGCGTTGGTATAGGTGAAATTTTAAAACTAAGACAAAAAGGCTATGATAAAACGCCACTTGCATTCCGATTCATTGGAAAAGTTACAGCTTCTGACATGAGCGGACAACTTAACAGCAGTGGATATCTTGAAGTAAAAGGTAAATCAAATTATGACGAAATGAATGTTACGCTTGAAGGCATCGGAGAAGATGCTTATGCGTATGGATGGGGATTCCTGGTTAGATATGCCGGTAATGTAGAAATAAGAAACTTAGGCGTGATGTTATTCCCTGACGATGGCATTTCGCTTGATACAGGTAATGTTAATGTTTGGCTGCATAATAATGATATTTTCTATGGAACTGCAGGAGGAGATGCTGACCAAGCAAAAGGTGACGGTTCAACTGACCTTAAAGGCGCATCGACGTATATCACAATCTCGTACAATCACTACTGGGATTCCGGAAAATCTTCACTAGTCGGTTTGAGTGAATCATCTGAATTTTTTGTAACCTTCCATCATAATTGGTTTGATCATTCAGACTCTCGTCATCCACGTGTAAGAACGGGAACTATTCATGTATATAATAACTTCTATGATGGAATCGCAAAATATGGCGTTGGCGCTACAACAGGAAGTTCCATCTTTGTTGAATCCAATTATTTTAGAAATGCTAAAAATCCAATGATGATTTCTTTACAAGGTACGGATATTAAAGATGGTGTTGCTAATGGCACATTCTCCGGTGAAACTGGAGGTATGATTAAAGCCTACAATAATATTATTGTTGATCCTGGAAATCTTATTTACGCAAATTCCAATGCAGGAACAGCTCCGGCTAACGCAACATCATTTGATGCATATCTGGCATCGACAAGAAATGAAGCGGTTCCAAGTTCATACCTAACATTAAAAGGTGGAACAGCTTATAATAACTTTGATACCTTGATCGATACGGGAGTAAATGCAGCTAATATTGATGCCGTAAGCAATGTTGAACAAATGGTTACGGCAAAAGCTGGACGCCTAAATAAGGGAGACTTTACTTGGGAGTTTAATAATTCGATCGATGACGCATCGTATAGCATTAATGCAGCACTCATGAATAAAATAAAAGCTTACACAGCTCAACTTTTATCTGTAGGGGGCAATTCAACTGAACCAACGCCAACGCTGACACCATCCGCTCCAGGCTCCGTCATTGCTTCAGCGGGCGATGCCAAGGTTACGCTTTCTTGGGCAGCCTCTTCAGGTGCAACGTCTTATACCGTGAAGCGAAGCACTAGCCAAAACGGTACGTTTTCAACGATTGCTTCTAATGTAACGCTGACATCTTACGTAGATTCAGGCTTAACGAACGGAAGCGCTTACTTCTATGTAGTAACAGCTGTTAATGCGAATGGCGAAAGCTTGCCGTCGGGTCAAGTAAGTGCAACGCCAGCGGCACCTGTCGGCAACACGCCGAGTGTATCGCTACCTAGCGTACAGCCGATTGCATTCGGCACAACCTTTAATACGAAGTACGGCTTGAGCAACGTTTCAAGCGCTATTTTTGCACAAGACATCACGTTCCAATACGATAGTGACAAATTAGAGTTTGTAACTGCGGATTCGTTAAAGGCTGGATTATCCATTGTTCAGGTGAAGCAGGATACGCCGGGTCAAGTTCGTCTTATAGTGGCAAGTTTGGGCCAAACAGCTGCTGTTTCGACGGATGAGCTTTTGATCCAACTGAATTGGAAAGCAAAATTACTTACCCAAAGCGCAACGGCAACGATCACGGCTCTAAACGTGAAGCTTGCAGGAAGCAGCGGAGATATTACACAGGCTTCAGCAGCCTCTGTATATGTTCAGCTAGCAAATGGAGTGAATTTGACTGCATTGCAGGCAGCAATTACAAATGCTGAAACATATCATAGTTCCGCTGTGGAAGGAACGAACATAGGCCAATACCCTCAAGGATCAAAGGCTGCATTGCAGGCCGCAATCGATTCTGCGAAGGCTGTTTTGGCGAACGAAACCTCGACGCAGCAGCAGGTAGAAGGAGCGGCAGCAACACTGAATGCGGCGCTGGAGTCGTTTAAAGAGAAGGTAATTAAAACGATACCGGGCGATTTGAATGGCGATCAAGTAGTCAATGTAGGAGACCTTGCCATTCTTGCAGCAGCTTATGGACTTACCTCCGGTCAAGCGGGATGGAATGACATAAAGCATTTGGATTTTAACAATGATGGCGTCATTAACATTGTTGATCTTGTGCATTTGGCTAACCTTATCCCGTAATCAGTTAATAGAACAGTGGGGGAAGCGATCTTCCCCCCTGTTTTTCTAAGAAAGGAAGGCACATTAATGAATTGCAAAATATGGTTTACATGCTTCGTTATGTTCATGCTTCTTTCACTGTCTATAGGACCGGAAGTGTCCCGAGCTGAAGTCAATTCAGCTTACTCGTTAGCGGTATCAACATCGGTATCAAGAGTTAATGAGGAAATGACGGTTACCTTGAAAGGCGAAAACTTAGCGGATTTGTATGGATATGAAGCGGTTATTGAGTATGACAATAGCAAGCTTTCTTTTAAAGAAGCAAAATCGTCTATCTCAGGCTCGGGATTTTCAATCACCCCTTTAGCCAGCGGAAACAAGATAACTTTTGCTTATACCAAGATGGGGAAGATAGCGGGAATAAGCGGGAATGCCGATCTTGCAACAATTACGTTTATACCCTTTAGCTCAGGTTCTGCTGAATTAAAGCTGATTAACCTAATAGCAGTATCTTCCGAACAGCAAGAGTCCAAGTGGGATACAGTTCGAACGATTTCGACATCGATCGATGCTGGTAGTGGCACTTCGAATACGGGAGGCAGCTCGCGTTCGGGAGGGAGCACGGTAACGAATCAGCCTACTGTAGAAAAGAACAATAGCGGTGCAGATATTAAATTCTTGGAGGCTGTGAAAACGACAACGACGGACGGCAAAGAAGCAGTAGTTGTGTCGGTAAACACAGAGACATTTACTAAAGCGATTGAATTGGCTAGCGGCACGACTCGGATTGGAATCGAGGTTAAAGGTAATGAGCCTGTAGCTCGAGTAGAACTGCCTGCAGCATCTTTGGCTGATGCATCGAAGCAAACAAAGGAAACGGTTGTATCGGTCAAATACGGTAATTCAACGTATGATCTGCCTGTTTCTGCTATTGACTTCACGAAGCTGGCTCAGTCTATGAACGCGGATGTTAAAGATTTGAAGGTCGTTGTGCAAATTGAGAAGGTCTCAGGCAAGGATGCGGATCAAGTATCTACAGGTGCACAGCAATCCGGCGTGAAACTTCTCGGAGGCGCAGTTAAGTTCAATGTTTTTGTAGAGAGCGGCAGTTCGTCCATTTCAGTTGATAATTTTGGCGGTACCTATATAACCCGTACAATTGAACTAACTTCTGCAGTCGACAGCAGCAAAGCGACAGGGGTACTGTTTAACCCGGCCACAGGAGAGCTTACTTTCGTTCCGACAACATTTGAGAATGTGGGCGGTGTAACTGTAGCGACGATCAAACGTCCGGGCAATAGTATTTATACCGTGATTGAACACATCAAAACGTTTGCCGATATGAACGGTCATTGGGCGAAGGCGGATGTTGAGCTTCTTGCTTCCAAGCTTGTCGTCAACGGCAGAATGGATCAATCGTTCGTTCCGCAAGGGGAAATTACAAGAGCCGAATTTGCAACACTGCTAGTGAAGGGTCTAGGTTTATCTCAGGATCAATCGACGGTATTTAAGGATGTTGCCGCTACTGACTGGCATGCGGGATATGTGGGTGCGGCAGCGAAAGCCGGCCTTGTGGAAGGACTTGATAACGGCAGCTTTGCTCCGAACGCAAATATCACCCGAGAGCAGATGGCTGTAATGATTGGCCGCGCAATGAAAATGGCTGGCAAGCCTAAAGCCGCGAATGTAAAACGTGTTGAGAGCTTTACAGATGGAAGCTCGATGAGCAGTTGGGCGAAAGAAGCAATCTCCCAATCCATCGAAGCAGGCATTATGAATGGTAAAACATCGCAGACGTTCGAGCCTTCGTCGAATGCGACTCGCGCAGAGGCTGCTGTTGTACTGAAACGACTGCTTCAATACGCGGGGTTTATTAACTAAACAACCTCATAGGGGGTACGCTGATCATGAATGGTTTTATCAATAAAAGAGCAATGGCTATGCTGCTCACGATCATCATGGCTTTGCAATCGTGGCAGTTGGCGGTTCCTCCCGCAGCAAAGGCTGCCGGCGCACTGCCGAGCGGCTGGACGGCGACGACGATGAATGGGACGTCTACAGGCAACACAATAGTGAAACAAGAGGCGTCAAGCTATAGTAACGGACAATTCGACATTGAAGCTGTAGACGGAAAACAGCAAAGTGTAAGCGGAACTGCAAACGGAGATACAGTATATTTCTTGTATATGCCGGTTGAAGGCGATTTCACTATAACAGCAAGATTAGTTTCGGTAGCTGGACCTCCAGATAATTCAGTTATAAATTCAAATTCACGTGCTGCTTTGATGGTTAAAAACGGTGTATCCAATACAAGTGCGTCGTTTACAGCTAGTTATTTCCCTACGATTTCGACACCAAATACGGGAAGTTTAGGATATTACAGACGTTTTGCTGCTAATAACAGCAGTAGTAGTTCTGTTAGCAGTGTATCAACCCCGGTATATATGAAGCTGCAAAAGTTGGGTACTACTTTCACTGCTTCCTACTCAGCGGATGGAGTAACATACAATAGTCCGTATACTACACAAACAGATACGAACACAATGACTACAGCAACATTAAATGTAGGTTTAGCCATTACACATGCAACAGTTAAATTTGACAAAGTTAAGATTGTCAATGCAAGTGGGACAATTTTCGATTCAGCGTCTTCAACCACGAATCCGGACCCGGAAACAGCGCCCGCTGCTCCAACCGGATTGCAGGCTACAGCCGGGGATAATCAGGTTAGCTTATCCTGGTCGGCTGTTCAAAACGCTTCCTCCTATACGGTGAAGCGCAGTACAGGGCATGGGGGGCCTTACAGTACGCTTGTATCCAACGTTACCGGTACCTCTCATGTGGATACAACTACAAGTAATGGCACGACCTACTACTACGCCGTGAGTGCTGTAAATGCAAATGGGGAAAGTGAGAACTCAAGTGAAAAGAGTGCCATGCCTCACGCGGCAGTTGTCCCCGTGAGCTCCATCACGGTAAGCTCTTCGGGAGGCAGCACCATATCGACCTTGGGCGGCACTCTGCAAATGCAGGCGAATGTTCTGCCAAGCAATGCGACGAATACATCCGTCAGTTGGCATGTTTATGAGTTTGACGGAACAACGGCAACCGACAAAGCGACGATCTTAGGCAGCGGTTTGCTGCAGGCATCCAAGAACGGCACCGTAAGAGTTGTAGCAAGAGCGAAAGACGACTCGAATGTACAGGGCAGCACGACTGTTACCATCACCGGTCAAACCATCGCTACCCCTCCAAGCGCTCCGACGGGAGTGACAGCGGTTCCGGGAGTCGGACAGGTAACGTTATCATGGAACACAGTGACCGATGCTACGTATTACAGCGTTAAACGCGCTATGTCATCCGGGGGCTCGTATACAACGATAGCTTCCAGTGTCTATGCAGCTACTTATTTAGATACGAATGTAACCAACGGTTTAACGTATTACTATGTAATTACATCTCGTAATGCATATGGAGAAAGCGGCAATTCCACTCCAATAAGCGCTGAGCCTTCGGGGACTCCAAACAGTACTCCGGTCAGCTCGATTACGGTTACAGGTGGAACAGCGATTTCTGCTGACGGCGGAACCTTGCAGCTTCAAGCAACGGTCCTGCCAAACAATGCGACGAACGCTTCAGTTGACTGGTTTGTTTTTGAAGCTGACGGAGTTACGGCGACTGACAAGGCAATGTTCAACGGCAGTGGATTACTGCAGGCTGTCAAGAACGGGACGGTGAAGGTCGTCGCCAGAGCGAAGGACGGTTCGAACGTACAAGGCAGCGCTTCAATCACAATCTCGGGGCAAACGCTCCCAGACACAACGATTCCTGAGGATGTGGACGGTAACCAGAAGGTTGATATCGGCGACCTTGGTATTGTAGCCCACTTGTTCGGCCTTACTTCCAGCAGTCCGAACTGGGAAGCTCATAAAGCGGCGGACGTAAATAAAGATAACGTCATCAACGAGCTTGATCTGCAGCTAGTGGCAAATAAAATCGAATAGCCAATGTAAAAATCCCTTTCAGCAGAACGGCAAACGGTCGCTGAAAGGGATTTTTATATATCTTCGTACTTACTCGTTGGAACGACGAGGACGTATTACTAAATGTGAAGAAGCAGTTCGGAATGCGATGACTTCGATACGAAGCCCGTCGATCTGGATCGGCTGCTGGGGAAAATACAGGCATTTCTGAAGTAACACCTATTCTCGTTCATTTGTCGCAGGACCTGCGCTTATATGGCAAGTGGGTAAAATAAATGGATGTATATGTTTAGTGGTGAGCACAAGCTTACCCCTTATTTCAATTCATGATGAAAATTTTCCATCCATCGTACGCTATGTCCTTGGATCATCTAACATGAATTCCGCTGATTAACGGAACGTCAATGCTCTATTGTTTGAAAACTCATCCCATTTCATGAAGTTGCGGAACTACGAAGCGCTATTCCGACTCTAATAGACCGAAATACCCTGTTTTTTAACAAATAAGTGATCCTAGTTCCGTTTCACTCGAATACTAACGTTAAAACAATGAAATAGCGCACCTCACTTCCTTCTAAGCGAGTGATTGGCAGTTCGCAGCGCTAAAGGGGATGAAGACACGCCACCGCTTTAGCTTTGAAGGTACATATGGAATACAACAATGGGGAGTATGGCCATGAATACGGGACCGCGTTTTTATATTTATTAAGAACCAAATTGCCTGAAGTAAATTCGCTATTCATTATCCATTTTCCTGTCGCATAGAAAAATCATGAGAAACTACTCTTGGTTTCTAAAGGGTACCATATATTGGAAAGGATCTGATCCCTTTCTTCTTTGGTGAGAGGTAAATAATCATGATCGTCCAATCCAAACTGCAGAGGGGTAATCTCTCGTTAGGCTGTCAGAATTAAGTTAAAGAGCAGGATAGTTTAATCTTTTTGACGAATTCTTTATGAAACGATGCTCGACAATCCTTGTAGATTAGTATTGAAATGTACTCAACAAAATATCTTGGTCTGTTTTATTTTGTTGCTTCTGCATGGAATTTCTGGATTTTATAACACGGAAATCGATGAATCATTGGTAGACACTAGCCATTTTAAAAAGCTATGCTATGCTTTAGCAAATCATTGGTAGAAAACTGCTAACAGATATCAATTGAACAATGAGCAGATCAGCGGTAGCCTCTTCTAATTATAGGAAATCACGAAATGAGGGAAATAGTTTTGGTTATTCAATCTGCTCTGCTGGAAATACGTAAAACAGAAGTAAAAGATTTGTCCTTTGTCTTAGCAACCGAGACAGATTTAGATAATACCCCATTCATTGGACAATGGACATTCGAACAACATCTAGAAACTTTAACCAATGCAGATGTAGCTCATTTAATCATCGAGAACAAACAGGGTGACACAATGGGCTATGCTATATTAACTGGCCTCGTAGATTCAAACAAAGCTGTTTGCGTAAAACGGATAGCTATCAAGATCAAAGGTCAGGGATATGGAAAAGAAGCAATGAGGCTTATTGTAAAGTGGACTTTCGAGAATACCGACACTCATCGTGTATGGTTGGATGTGAAAGATTTTAACCATCGGGCACGCTATGTTTATGAATCAGTTGGTTTTATTTTTGAAGGCACACTTCGGGACAGTTACTTCAATGGAGTGAAATTTGAATCACTTTCAGTGATGTCTATGCTCAAACACGAATACAAAAGGGAAGAGTTGTTGAGCTAGACGCGTAGGTTAGTCGGATAAGAATAGAGAATATGTGCTGACAATACAATTTACAGAATCAGCTAAAACCATGAGATGAGGTATTAGGATTATGGCACTAAATTATTGGAATGGTCCCTCTCTTAGTTTAAGAGCGATACAAACTGCCGACATTTCTTTATTTCGATCATTTGACGATGAAGTTTCTAGGAATGTTGATGCAATTTATTGGCCGCAGTCCGAGGAAAGAGGAGTTGAATGGTTGAACAACGAACTAAAGCCAAGAAATGATGACTCTTTCCGCTTTATTGCAGAAAATCTACAAGGCGAATTGATTGGCACTATTGATACTTTTGAATGTAACAGAAGAAATGGAACATTTAAATACGGACTAGTGGTCGCACCCATACATCGCTCTAAAGGATATGCAAAAGAAATGATCATCCTAGTTCTAAGATTTTATTTTTATGAATTGAATTATCAAAAAGTAACGCCTCATGTTTACTCTTTCAACAAAGCGTCACTTACATTACATGAGAAATTGGGTTTTGTTAAAGAAGGGCAACTAAGAAATATGGTTTACACTAATGGGGCGTATTATGATGAGATGCACTTTGGTATGACTAAGTCTGAGTTCGAAACAATACATGGAAGCCGGTTTGAGGATCTTTGAGTCATCAAGCTCTAGCGGAGAACAATAATGGAGGGGCTTGCTTTGAGCGGCTCCTCTTTTGCATGAAAATCAAAAAATAAAAACCATGTAATGAGATATTTTAGAATCATCAATCGTGTTGAATGTAGGAGGCGAAAAAATGGAATACAATTCTTTATTGCGTACGGATAAAGAATTGGCCGAACTATATCAACGGCGTGCAGATCTAGTTTACAGACTTTGCTTTATATACTTGAAAAATCCCGTTGATGTTGAAGACGCTGTTCAATCTGTATTTCTAAAACTTATTAAATCCCCAGTGGTTTTCAATGACCACGAGCATGAAAAAGCATGGCTGATGGTAACTACGCGAAATTACTGTAAAGATATTCTTAAAAATTGGTGGACAACCCGTCGAGTGGCTTTAGACGCTTTGCCGGAAATTGTTTCTTGGAATGGTATTGAGCCATCCGGCAAGGTGCTTGCAAAACTGCTTTCACTTCCCGAAAAATACAAAACAGTTTTATATTTATACTATTTCGAGGAATATACGGTAAAAGAAATTGCTGAGATGTTAGGACACAAAGAAAGCACAATCCAAACGCAACTATTCAGAGGCCGCAAACGCCTCAAGATAGATTTGGGAGGGAATTATATTGAGTAACAAAAATATTAATCAGATTTTTGAAGCTCTTTCTCCAAGAACCGAACAAAAAGAAAAAATGTTTCACAACATTGTAATGCAAAGCCAGGTTGAACATAAAGGGCAAAGAAGACTTGTTACTGTGAAACTTGTAAGATATGCCGTACTGGCTGCCGTGCTGATGGTTTGTTTAATGACAACGGCTTTTGCAGCGGCATATATGGGATTAGATGCAGCTTTTATAAAATTTCTTAAACCGGCAAATAATGAGCAGGCGGAATATTTGTCCAATGGCGCTTATGTAGTGAACAAAACAGTGAAAAATGAGTATGGATCGCTTACCATAAAGCAAGTGATCGGCGACAGCAATCTAACCTATATTTTAATGGACTTTACTGCTCCAGAAGGCACTGTTCTGAATGCGGCTCGATACCGTTTTTATTCCTCGATTACAACAAATCAAAGCTTTCATAGTACAGGATTTGAGGTGCTCGACGATGGTAATCCTAATGACAATAAAATTAGCTTGGTCATGAATATAATGACCGACAGTTCCTTAGTGGGTCAAACCGTTGATTTGAAACTCTATGATTTACAAGCTGCAGATCCGTTTCCCAGCAATTTTGAAACTGTCATTCCAGGTTCTTGGGAAGCTGCTATTAAGCTAGATTTCAAGGAGTACTCCAACCTTTATCAGATCGATCAAAACATAACGCTATTTGGTTACAAAGCAATATTAAAAACGATCTTCGTTTCACCAATTTCAATTACTTTGAAGATTGATAGTGAATCATTGAAGGAGATTAACCATGCTGCCGGAGGATTAAAGGAAATTGGCGTAAACGAATATTTGGATAACTTCCCTATCACGATAAACTATAAAGATGGTACCTCAGAAACGACCAGCATTTTTACCGGATTGGCACTAAGCGATTTATTAAGTAACCAACTGATTACAATTAAAACGTTTGGAAATGTAATAAATGATAAGGAAATCGCATCTATCGTTTTCTTTGACAAAGAAATCCCGATTATAGGTCATTAGAGTAAAATCTAATGTAGCAAGCAAGTGGGGATAAGTATTTTCTTCGAATATATTTAACTGACAAGTCTGAAACTCTCTCATTTTCAGTCGCGTCAGCCTATTACGATTCCGTGGAACAATGATAAAAACGGCTCTGCTCGCATCAAAAGCGACAGAGCCGTTATTCTTTTTTCTCCCAAATTTATTGAAATAGATAAACTTTCGGTAGCTGCGCGGCTTTAATGATGTGGATCCCTATTGGCCAGCAGTGACGATTTGGAGCAAGTCCTGAATCATATGGCGAAGCTCGTCCGAGGTTTTGGCAACAGTTTTAAATCCCCGCAATGCGCCTGTTACCAGATGGGCCAATCTCACTGGAGGAACATCGCTTGCGGCAGTAGGGTGCATTTCCAGTAAGTCGGCCAGCAAGGATTCCAATTTACCATAGCTCGTGTCGAGCGCCTCCCGGGCAAACTGGTAGGAGCTGTCCGTTATTTCCTTATATTCCGGCGAGTGTAACGAATCGTCGAAATTACGGATTGTCCATACTTCAAGGGCATATAAAATTTTATCTTCCGTTGTTTTATGGGACAACAACCCTTTCTTAATCTCCTCTATGAGGATGTCGCCGTGGTGAACAATAGTGGCGTTAAAAATTTCCTCCTTACTCTTAAAGTATAAATAGAGACCTGCGCGCGAGATGCCCGCGGACTCCGCAATTTCGTTCATCGATACCCGCTTGTAACCGTACTTGAAGAATACCTTTAGCGCTGTTTCAACAATATCCAGTTTCTTTTTATTGTCCATATCTCCATTTTATACACTTTACAAACTTTGTCCACTCGTATAGTATAGACATATAAACAAAATATGATAAATGTCTAATTCATATTAAGGAGCAAACAACATATGACCAAACAAAAACCGTTACAGACGGGATTCGGACCTGAAACGACGGCACAAGAGGTGTTGGCTGGACAAGATCTCAGTGGAAAGGTGGCAATCGTCACCGGCGGACATGGAGGGATCGGGCTGGAAACAACGCGCGCACTTGCCGCAGCCGGCGCAACCGTCATTGTCGGAGCCCGTGATGTTGATAAAGCGCAAGAAATGCTCGCATCACTGAAAAATGTCGAGGTGATCCGGCTCGATCTTGCGAATCTCTCCTCGATTGACGAGTTTGCCGCCATCTACCGAAGTTCCAATCGTGCGCTCGACCTTTTATTTTTGAACGCCGGCGTCTGCTTCCCTCCGATGATTAAAGACGAGCGGGGATTCGATACCCATTTCTCGACGAATCACCTGGGGCATTTTCAACTGACGGTAGGTTTATGGGAAGCGCTGAAGCGATCTGGAGATGCTCGGGTTATCTCTCTCTCGTCGATCGGACATATGACTGGACCGATTGATTTTGACGATCTGCATTTCACTCGGAGGCCTTACGACAAGGTTGTCTCCTACGGCGAGTCAAAGACCGCGTGCTCGTTGTTTGCCATCGAGCTTGATAAACGAGGACGAGAGCACGGAGTGCGCGCTTTTGCGGTTCATCCCGGCGCCATCATGTCGGGCTTGGCCCGACACTTGAGTGATGATGATTTAGCTGGTTGGGGTGTAAAACGGAACGAAGACGGAACCTATGCGACTTCCGGAGGTTTCAGAACCGCCGAGCAAGGCTCCGCTACATCCGTATGGTGCGCAGTCAGTCCGATGCTGAACGGCATGGGAGGCGTCTATTGCGAAGACGGCGATATCGCGAAGGTCGTATCGGCAGACAGCCAACTGCACCGTGGAGTCCGTTCGTGGGCGATTGATTCGGTGTCGGCCGAAAAGCTTTGGACGATCAGTGAGGATCTTTTGCACATTCCTCATGGAACTATTCCTCGGAGTCAGGATTGACTCTTGTGGGAATAGAATAAAATAATGATTATCTTGGTGAGATGGAGGGAGAATAGAAATGAAAAAAGTCGAATTGGGAACACAGGGTTTAAAAGTGAGTGTAGAAGGTTTGGGCTGCATGGGAATGAGTACGACTTATGGCCCAAGTAATGACGAGGAGAGTTTGGCTACGCTTCGTCGTGCAATCGAACTCGGTATCACGTTTTTCGACACAGCGGAGATTTATGGGCCTTTACACAACGAGGAACTGCTTGGACGCGCCTTCGCAAGCATTCGTGATCGTGTAATCATCGCGACAAAGGTCGGAATTGGTTTCACTGATGACGGCAAGCCCAAAGTCGTCGACGGCACCGTTGTCGTGGATGGTAGTCCAGAGAACATCATCAGGGCAATCGAAGGGTCACTACGGCGCTTGAAGACGGAGTACATCGATCTCGTATATCTTCATCGCATCGATCCAAAGGTACCGATTGAGAAAACAATCACAGCAATGAGCAAACTGGTCACTGACGGTAAGATTGGCCACATCGGTCTGTCCGAGGCATCAGCCAGCACAATCCGCCGTGCTCACGCTGTGCACCCTATCACTGCCGTCCAGACCGAATTCTCTCTGTTCGAGCGCGGTGTCGAGTCAAACGGCGTGTTTGAGACGGTGCGCGAATTAGGCATTGGCTTTGTTCCTTACTCGCCGCTAGGACGAGGGTTCCTGACCGGTCAGTATAAGGTCGACCAGCTCGACCCTACCGACTTCCGTAACTATGACCCTCGGCTAAGCGGAAAGAACTTAGAGACCAACATGCGTATCGTCGAGGCGATCAGCCTCATCGCTAAAGAGAAGGGAGTTACGCCCTCTCAATTGGCGTTGGCTTGGACCATCGCACAGGGTGGTGTCCCTATACCCGGTACCCGACGGATTGCGTATCTGGAAGAGAATGTCGCTGCGGCGGATATCGTACTGTCGAAGGAAGATTTGGCCAGGCTTGACGAAGTCGCCCCCATCGGGGTTGCATCGGGTAACCGCTATTCCGAAGGCCTTATGTCACAACTCAACCATTGATCGATTAGCCTGTCTCTGGCTTCAATACAAGACAGGAGTACGAGGTAATCCCTTCGCTACACGAATGAATCAATGCCCTGGATAAGCGTGAGTCCAGCTGTTGCAATAGATTCCTTTCATTTGCCACTAGGGAATGATACGCTGGCAGCATACCAGGCAAAAACCGACGCTTTTCAGAAAGAAATTCAAGGTTGGCTGGACGTGATCACGAATACCGACTACGATGAAAACATCAGTTGAAAGGGAATGGCGGATGTGTACAAGACCAATCACCAATCTTAGGTCGAAATAACGTAGACCGATACATGCCCAACTCGCGTGGGAGCGGCGCTCCTGACGAATCCGCAGTGGTTGATTAGGCGGTGACGGTTGACTGTCGAGTCAGCTTGCTAGGAGTTAAAGTAGAAAAGCCGAAATACCTTAGCGTAGAGGAAAAAAGGCTGTTCTTACAAGAAGGGAGAGCTGAAATGAAGGTTATTATAGTTGGGGCAACTGGTATGGTTGGTCAAAGTGCATTGCGGGAATGTTTATTGGATGAAAAAGTTCAGGAAATTCTTACGATTGGTCGGAATCGTACAGGTCAGCAGCATAAAAAACTAAATGAAATTGTGCTTAATAATTTTACTGATTTATCTTCAATAGAAAATAAAATAACTGGATTTGATGCTTGCTTTTTCTGCCTTGGAGTATCTTCTATGGGTAAGAAGGAGGAGGAATATACAAGAATAACGTATGATATCACGCTATCAGTTGCCAAAACTTTAGCAAAATTGAATCCTCAAATCACGTTTATTTATGTTTCAGGAAGTGGGACAGACAGTACCGAAGAAGGGCGCTCTATGTGGGCAAGAGTAAAGGGAAAAACCGAGAATGCTTTATTGCATCTTCCATTAAAGGCGGCCTATATGTTTCGTCCAGGTGTCATCATTCCATTGTATGGTGTGAAATCAAAATCAAAATTATACCAATTTTTTTATGATATTATGAAGCCTTTGAATTTATCACTATTGAAATTGAATAGTGTCATTACATCTGAACAATTGGGAAAAGCCATGATTGAGGTAGCAAGAAACGGTTATTCTAATCCTATTATTGAAAGCAACCAGCTTAAAAAAATAAGTATGCGGAATTAGTAATATGATATACTTCTGAGAAGTGAAAAAGGCGAAATATTCTTTCGAAACGGGGAGACTCAGCTTTGAATCAGGAATTCCTTAAGCTGCATAAGGTCGCTAGGGAACTATGCAGTGAGGGTGTTCGGTTCGAACCATGGTTTTTAATGTGGACTAAGGATAGTGGGAAATCAAAAAAGAACCTGGGTAGTTTTATCAGGTTCTTTTATATTGCATATAAACAGACACGATGATATAATCAGGTTACGACTTTCGAAAATTCCATGGACATAGTTATTGTATCTTACACTTTAAGTGTACCATGTCGGTAAAACTCTTGTCAAATGTTTTTTCTAAATTTAAGGGTTAGGAGAGATTTTGAATGAGTTCTTTGGTTCTCGGTTTTCAGGAAATGGAAAAAACGCAGCTTTTGCTCGTTGGCGGAAAAGGATTGAATTTAGGGGAATTATCAAAAATTGATGGAATACAAGTACCAGAAGGATTTTGTGTCACAACAGTGGGATATCAAAAAGCCATCGAACAAATCGAAACGTATCAAGCTTTGTTGGATCGACTAACAATGCTAAAAGTAGAAGATCGAGATCAAATTGGTGAAATCAGCAGGAAGATTCGACAAATCATTATGGAAGTAGAAATTCCTTCCGATGTTGTGAAAGCAGTTACCCACTATCTCTCCCAGTTCGGTGATGAACATGCTTATGCAGTGCGTTCTAGTGCGACTGCTGAAGATTTGCCGCATGCCTCATTTGCGGGTCAACAAGACACCTATTTAAATATCATTGGCAAAGATGCGATCTTGCAGCATATCAGCAAATGTTGGGCTTCCCTGTTTACGGATCGCGCGGTAATCTACCGTATGCACAATGGATTTGATCACAGTCAAGTTTACTTATCCGTTATCGTTCAAAGGATGGTTTTCCCACAGGCTTCGGGGATTTTATTTACCGCTGATCCGATTACTTCCAACCGAAAGCTGCTATCAATCGATGCCAGTTTTGGTCTTGGAGAAGCGCTGGTCTCTGGCTTGGTATCTGCCGATTGTTATAAAGTACAGGAAGGGGAAATTGTCGATAAGAGGATAGCAACCAAAAAAATAGCTATCTACGGACGAAAAGAAGGCGGAATAGAAACAAAGCGGATCGATCCTGATCAGCAAAAGACTCAAACGCTTACTGAACAACAAATTTTGCAACTGGCACGCATCGGAAGACAGATCGAGGCTTATTTCGGTTGCCCACAAGATATCGAATGGTGTTTGGTTGATGATACATTTTATATTGTCCAGAGTCGGCCAATCACGACTTTATACCCGATCCCTGAAGCGAATGATCAAGAAAATCACGTCTATCTATCTGTTGGTCATCAACAAATGATGACAGATCCCATAAAACCATTGGGATTGTCTTTTTACCTGTTAATTACTCCTGCACCCATGCGTAAAGCCGGTGGGAGGTTGTTTGTTGATGTTGCACCTAGGCTGGCTACACCTGCCGGACGGGAAGCTTTATTAAATACCCTGGAATCCGATCCGCTCATAAAAGGCGCACTCATGACCCTAATTGAGCAAGATTTTATAAAATCGTTATCAGATGATAGAAAAGAACTGAGTCCCGTTAATAGCAGTAAAGGTAGGTCGTCTGCAGGTTTTCAAGCACAAATCGAAGACGATCCGTCAATCGTTTCTGATTTGATTAAGAACAGTCAAACCTCGATAGAAGAATTAAAACAAAACATCCGAACGAAATCGGGAGCAGATTTATTTGATTTTATTCTGGAGGATCTCCAGGAATTAAAGAAGATTTTATTTGACCCACAAAGTACAAAGGTTTTTATGACTGCTATGAATGCTTCGTCATGGATCAATGAAAAAATGTATGAGTGGTTAGGTGAAAAAAACGCAGCAGATACGCTTTCTCAATCTGTACCAAACAACATTACTTCGGAAATGGGTCTGGCGCTATTGGATGTCGCAGATGTAATCCGTCCTTATCCGGAAGTAATTGATTATTTACAACAGGTAAAAGATGATAATTTTTTGGATGAACTGGTTAAGTTTGATGGTGGACAGGAAACCCAAGACGCTATCTATGCTTATCTCAACAAATACGGAATGCGATGTGCCGGTGAAATTGATATTTCGAGAACTCGTTGGAGTGAAAAACCAATTACACTTGTCCCTATGATTCTCAGTAATATCAAAAACTTTGAGCCTAATGCTGGCAATCGGAAATTCGAGCAAGGGCGACAGGAAGCTTTAGAAAAAGAACAAGAGTTATTAGGTCGATTGAAGCAAATACCGGATGGTGAACAAAAAGCTGAAGAGACAAAACGAGTGATCAGCTTAATCCGGAATTTCATCGGTTATCGTGAATATCCAAAATACGGCATGATTAATCGCTACTTCGTTTATAAGCAGGCTTTACTGAAAGAAGCCGAACAACTCGTACAAGCTAGCGTTATTCATGAAAAAGAAGATATATACTATCTTACTTTTGAAGAACTTCACGAAGTCGTGCGCACAAATAAACTGGATTATCAGATCATCAGTAATCGAAAAGACGATTACAAATTTTACGAAAAACTAACTCCTCCACGTGTAATCACGTCTGATGGTGAAATCATTGTGGGTGAGTACAAACGAGAAAATATCCCAGCCGAAGCCATTGTAGGACTGCCTGTTTCTTCCGGAGTTATAGAAGGAAGAGCACGTGTCATCTTAAACATGGAAGATGCTGATCTGGAAGATGGAGATATATTAGTCACCGCCTTTACTGACCCTGGCTGGACATCATTGTTTGTATCCATTAAAGGCTTGGTCACCGAAGTTGGCGGACTGATGACCCATGGAGCCGTTATCGCTCGTGAATATGGTTTGCCAGCAGTTGTCGGAGTTGAAAATGCTACCAAGCTGATAAAAGATGGGCAACGAATTCGCGTGCATGGAACTGAAGGGTATATCGAAATATTGTAATGGTACCGTCGGTGAAGCTTGAGGTCGCGGTGAAGGTGAAGCAGTGCTTGCAAGCGAAATGGTAAACAAAGAAGCCGCCTCCGTCATGGGGCACTTCTTTGTTTCAGTTGATTGAACAGAACCTTACTTTAAGTAAGTGTAAGTAACTCACGGCTACTGGAATAACGAATGGATCCTTCAGTTCGTTAGGGGGGTAGCTTCGATGAGTAGTTATTTGGATCGCTGTTCTTCTCGATATAACATCCAACCTACAACAAGTCCATATACCGCAGTAACAATATGAATCCAAGAAGGTGTTTTATCTACTGCATTCGTTAATACCAATATTGCATCTACTATAGGCATTAAAATAGAAGTTAACATAATAACAAGTAATGCTTTTCTCATACGAAGTACCATCAAGGTTAGTAGGCAGATACCAATAAACAGATCACGATCTGCTTTTATATGTACAAGATATCTATCAGCTGTGTCATGCAGCGGTATACCAAAATCTCGAATCGCAGCTTCTGGCTGAATAAAACCTCTTATTCCTAAATACAACATCAACAACGTAACAACACCCACTAACCAAAATGTTACTGACTTTGGTCCCCAATAATATTTACTCATTTGTCTGTCTCCTTTTTCTGTTCTATTTGATTGACTTTATTGTATATCGATTGTAAAATTCTGTTAATAACGCACTTTAAAGTAATGCACTTACTTAAAAGTAAGGGAATGATTAATCTATGATTCATCAGCACGAATGTCCAATCGAGACAGTTATTCATGTTTTAGGTGGCAAATGGAAGCCCGTTATTTTATGGCATTTGATGGAATCAACCAAGCGATTCAATGAGCTGGAAAAGCTCATACCTGATGTTTCCCAAAAGATGCTTACGCAACATCTTCGAGACTTGGAACAAGAAGGCGTGATTGAAAGAACGGTATACCCCACCGTCCCTCCAAAAGTAGAATATTCCCTTAGTGAATATGGCAAAACATTGATCCCTGTAGCAGAAGTGATGTGTGCTTGGGGAGAAAGTCATAATGAGCGGAAACGTGAAGAACCAGCTTCTTAAAGCTGTTTTTTTTCTACCTTTCATCAATAAAGATGAAACTAACGGAGTACGATGGTGAAGGGGTCTGCCTCGCGGCAGCTCCTCTTTTTGTTCATTGAAAGGGGGTGCAGCATTTGATAAATTTATTTCTGTATAACTGGATGGTCAGAGATGAATGGTTTGAATTGTGTAAGCAAATTCCAAATGATGATTTGACGTGTAATCGAAGTGGTGGAGTAGGTGGTATTCAGAAAACACTATTCCACATTGTAGATGTTGAAAATAGCTGGATTCGTGGAATTCAGGGAAAACCTGATATTCAAGTGCAATATGATAAATATAAGTCCATTCGGCAAGTAAAAGATCTTTCAGATTCTTGGAGAACCGAAATACGGTTTTTCTTTGAAACATGGAATAGCGATTTTGAACATGAAGTTGTGACAGTATCATGGACGAAAGGAAGCTACACCAAAGGTGAAATTTTGCTTCATGTAATTGCTCATGAAATCCATCATATGGGTCAGTTGTCCGTCTGGGTAAGAGACATTGGATTTCAACCAGTATCCGCCAACGTTATTGGAAGAGGGTTGAGGAATTCTTTTTCTTCGGTTTCGCAGAGAGGAGGTCTTCATTTGTGAAAATGGTCTATAAACCTAGTCCTATGATTGGTACAGCGATTCCGGGAAATATCCCTAGCTCTAAATGGGCAGGGCTTCCAAATCAGAGTCGCTTGGAACACACCAGATGGAGACCCTGCTAGCCTCTGCCCCAGACGAAGAGCATGAATAGATAGTCCGTGTTTCCAATGAAGCTTAGCCGGTTTCACGGTACAACATCACTAAACTTGGTCAAATGTTAATAGATACTGGTTTGATTGGTTGTTTTTATCCAATATTTTTCTTCTCCCCCGAACGGGGGATTTTTTTTTTGCCAATATAGTCTTATAGTAGGTCAGTATGTCAAAAGTCGACAAGTAGGGATGGGAATTTCAACAATTGTAGAAAATTTTAATCGAAATTCCTGCCTTCATTTATTGACAAAGAAGAGGAGTGAAAACAGAACTATGCTTGCAACAAACAGTAAGAAGGTTTTCAACAAAGCGGTTAGGGGCCACATCCTATCTGGCTTTACAAAGGTACTACTAAAGAGGGGCCTCATATTATTATTATTGGCATTGATGGTGTTGTCTTCATTTTCGTTTACTTCAGAGGCATCAGCCGCTTCAATAAATACCAACAATATGATAAAGTGTGCCAGTGAGAATGAGAGTTGCAATTTTCCGGGTACGCAGGTTGTGTATTATGGTGCGAATGGATACTATACTTCCGGTACTTTTACCAAAAGTGTGGGTTGTAATAACAATACATTCGGCGATCCCATCGATGGTGTAGGTAAAGCGTGTTATGTGGCCAAAGGGGACGTGACTTATGACAGCAATGGCGCTACATCCGGAAGCACGTCGACCGACAGTAATACATATGAAGTGGGAGCTGCTGTTTCTGTTTTGGGCAATATAGGGAATCTGGTGAAAACGGGTTTTACCTTCGCTGGCTGGAACACGAAAGCGGATGGAACCGGAACTCCTTATGCTGCAGGCGCTACATTCAATATGGGAACGGCAAACGTAACGTTGTATGCGGAGTGGACGGTGTTCCCTGCAGAGTACGTTTATAGCGGAACGGGTACAGCAAGCGATCCTTATCAGGTTGCAACACCCGCACAATTAGATCTGGTCAGGAACTATTTGGGTTCGGGCCTTTATTTCAAGCTGACGACGGATGTGACGCTTTATGCGAAGTGGACGATGAACTCAACGTACACCTTGAGGTATAATAGCAACGGGGCTACCTCCGGAAGCGTGCCTACCGATAGCGGCTCGTATGAGCAGGGCGTAACGGTGTCGGTTTACGGCAACACGGGTAACCTGGTGAAGGCAGGCTATACGTTCGCGGGCTGGAACACGCAAGCGGATGGAAATGGAACGAATTATACCACCGGCGCTACGATTACTATGGGAACAACGGATGTGACACTGTATGCGAAGTGGATATCAGCGAATACATTGTTGTCCAGCTTGTCCACGGATCAAGGAACATTAACACCGGCGTTTACGACATCGAATTCGAATTATACATTGAACGTGTCTAATGCGGTTTCAAGTCTCAACATTACTTTGACAAAAGCTGACCCGAATGAAACTCTATCGGTTACGGGTGCAACATACAGCACGGTAACGGGTAATGTATATATTTACAACGCTTCGAACCTGATTGTCGGGCCAAACCTTATTAAAATACAGGTAACTGCACAGAATCAGACATCAAATACGTATAATCTAACAGTGAACCGTTTAAGCAACAACGCTGAGTTGAGCGGACTGACACTATCCGGCATCACGCTAACCCCGGCATTCACTTCTGGGACAACTTCGTACAGTGCTAGTGTGGGTAATAATATATCCAGCACGACCGTTACGGCAAGCGTATATGACAGTAACGCGACGATGACTTTGAACGGAGCAGCAATTGCAATCGGCCAAGCAAGCGGCGCTATTACTTTGAACGCTGGCACTAACGTGATTACCATCATCGCGACATCGCAGGATGGCACTCCGAAAACCTATACGGTTACGGTGACGCGTGCATATCCATCATCCAGTAGAAGCAGCAGTAGCGGAGCGACGACTTTCAGCGATAAAGTTACCTCTTCGGACGGTACACTGACGCTTCCCGTTGGTAAGTCGGGTGAGGTTAGCTTGGGCGATATGGTTAAGATTGTTATTCCTGCCGATGCTTCAGGTAAAGATCTGAAATTAACGATTGAAAAAGTGGTGGACACGCAAAAGCTGCTCACAAGCAAAGATGTTCTCGCCACCCCGGTATACGAAATTCTGAAAAACTTCTCGGAAAACTTCGATAAGGAAATCACTCTTATCTTTACCTTCGATCCGAAAAGTTTAAAGGGAAATCAAACACCTTCTGTATTCTTCTATGACGAAACTAAGAAGACATGGGTAAAAGTTGGAGGCGAGGTGAATGGTAATACCATTACCGTAAAGGTGAACCACTTTACAAAATATGCGGTCTTCGGTGTAGACCAAGGGGCAGACGCTGCGGAAAACACTACGCAGACGATCAACTTCAGCGATATCTCCGGACACTGGGCGGAGACGAATATCAAGCAAGCGGTAAGCACTGGTATCGTCAGTGGCTATCCGAATGGTTCGTTCAAGCCGAATACTACCGTAACGCGTGCTGAATTTGCTGTCATGCTGATAAATGCGTTGAAACCGCAACGGGATGGAGCAGCACTTGCATTCACCGATAAGGAGAAGATCGGCGCCTGGACTCAGAAAGCAGTAGCGCAAGCAGTGCAAGCAGGCATTATTAATGGATATGAAGACGGCTCCTTCCGTCCGGATGCAGAAATTACACGCTCCGAGATGGCGGCTATGATCGCGAATGCGCTAGGAAAGTCCATTCAAGCGACTGTTACAACCAGTTTCGTGGATGATAAGGATATTCCGGCATGGGCAAAAGGCGCAGTTGCGGCCATGTACAAGCAGGGCATTCTCGAAGGCAAAGGTCCAAACCAATTTGCTCCAGGCGATAAAACAACAAGAGCAGAGGCGGTAACGGTACTGCTGAAAATGCTGGCGCAAAAGAGCAAGTAAAAAACACAGAGACAAGGCTGCTTTGAATCAAATTCGAAGCAGCCTTGTTGTTTACTTGCGATGATCCGTATTTCCCCGTTGCCGGAATCAAAACCATTAATGTCGGAAAAAGACAAGAACATAAATGTTTTAGAAGCCGCATAACTGCGGCTTTTTCCATTTATCGTTTGCCGCAATTGAGGAATCTTCTCAAAATGATCAGCTATTGATTAAGGGACAGGGGAGGATAATTCAATTGAATTGTTGAAACTTATGGTAAAGATAATTAAGGAGATTGCGATGAATAATTACGTAAATTGCAAAATTTCAGGTATTCCATCACTAATTATAAATCCGCCTGATATACCAAGAGCAACAGTGCTTTTGTATCACGGTTGGGCATCCAAAATCGAGAACTCTCAACAGCTATTACTTCCGGTTACCAAGATGCGAGGCGGGGAGAACTCGAAAAGGGAGCCAGTGACTGGAAACTTCTCCTACAAATTGATTCTGAAGAGGAAATAGGTAAGATGTGGGGAGATGCAGGGAGAATCTATTTTTTGGATACGAGAAATTACTTGGAGCTCAAGAAGTGACACTTGGATGGTGTGACTATCTTGGCACAGATTCTGCTAGGTTGTCGTTTATGCCGCTCAGGACTTACCTCAGCGGCTCAGGTGTTGGAGATTGAAGTGCTACCCCGTACATTTTTCCGATACTCTGTCGGTGGAAACCCTGTTTCTTTGCGAAAGATTTTTGTAAAATGATTCGTATTTTCAAAACCGGTCTGCTCAGCGACTTCTTTCATGCTCAGTGACGTTGTTGTGAGCAGAAACTTAGCTTTATCCATCCGTTTGCGCTGCATATATTTAGCGGGTGGCATGCCGAAGTGCTTTTTGAAATATTTGATCAAGTAATTGGGGTGGAAGTGGACGGATTTTGCCATTTGTTCCACAGTAATGCTTTTATGAAGATTGTGTTCGATGAATGTCTGCAGTTGGTCTAGTCTATCCATTTCTTCGGTACGCTGCTGCAGCATATGGACGGGAACAGATTCTAAATAGCAGGATATAATTTGCAGCAGAATCGCCTTTTCGCGAAGCCGAGATGTTAACGCTGAATCGTGGAATAGCGCAACAAGCTCTTTAAACCATGTTGTCATCTGCTCGGCATTGCTGACCTTCATATAGAGCGGTATGTCCAGCCATTGGAATAGATCAAACGAACCGATATGCGCTGTAAAATGGCACCAATATTTAAAATAAGGAAGATTGCTGGTGACTGAATAAGACTGCTGCGAATGAGCAGGAAGCAAGCAAAGTTGCCCTGGACGAGGGTGCAGCTCTTGATCGCCTATTTTGATCCAGCCTTCTCCGTTCAGAATCCAATATAGTTTATTGTACGCCGGTGTAAAATTATGCAGTCTCCACGATTCGGTACATTGAGTAAGATGGGCTTCCGCAACATGTATCTGAAGGTTTTGAAGAAGATCGGCCAAGAAAGCAGATTGTTGTGCATTCATCATATGTTCACCTGTAAAAGTTAGTAATGGACGGGTAAAGATTAGTTTCATACATGTCTATGATACCATAGCCTTGATATACTGAAGTAGTAAACATTCTTATTGAGTATTTTAAAAAACAAGGGGGAGCATGAATGGGTGAAGATTTTGAAAAACTCTCAGTTGCCAACTTAAAGCTCTTACAGTATTACTTGGCAGATGCTATAGCTCCAAAACTACACATGAATCAGGATTTTATGATTAACATACTAACTACTATAGATAGCTACGCGATTCAAGCAGAGATAGAAGAAATATCTAACATTATACAGTCTTATTCTTTTATTCTGCGTTACATTTTTTATGTCGACCGTAAATTCGTGACAATCAATGAGGAAATTACTTATATTGAAAAATATTGGCAATTAATGAGCTATCGTGATCAAAATATTAATTTAATTTTGAAAATACCAAAAGAACTGAAAGATATCCAAATCCTAAGGTTAAGCCTTTTTCCGCTAGTTGAAAATTGCATATATCATGGTTTCAAAAATGGAATGGATGAGAATTGCTACATAGAAATTAAAGCATGCATCCTGCAATCGAATCTAATCATTGAAATTAAAGATAACGGTTTTGGAATACCTGCAGAAATTTTAAATAATATATTCACTCAAATGAAAGAAAGCATCATTAACTCTACATTAAGAAATAAAAAGTCAGGCAATGGAATTATGAATGTACATAACAGGATCCGATTAGCTTACGGCAACAATTATGGTTTAAAAATTAATACTAAAGAAAAACTAGGGACCAGTATTGCTATGAAATTACCTTCCTGCTGAACCTCTAGGGCCTTTTGGCGTAAACCGTACTCTTCCTAATAATTCTTTGGATATATTGCCTTGCCAAGATGTGCAATGACCTGTAAATTTTATTTTAGATGATAGTAATGATCTAAAGAATTGAGGCGTTTAAATTTGAAAGAAAACAAGGTTAGGGAAATTCGAGAGACGGATTATCATGATATTTATTTGCTAAATCAAGACTTTAACCCGAATTTACATGTATTTTCCGAAGAGAGAGTAAGAGAGAAGATTGAAATCATTACAAAGAAAACTAAAGATATCATCTTTGTTTACGAACAAAACACCGAGGTAATCGGATATATTCATGGAAGCCCGTATGAATTACTTTTTTCCGACTCTTTAGTAAACGTTCTGGGATTTGTTGTTAAAGAAAGCTATAGGAATCAGGGTATAGGCGGTATTTTGATTGATCACCTTGAACAGTGGGGAAAGGACAATGGATATTCTGGAATAAAATTGTTGTCCCACCCAAGTCGAATACATGCTCACAGGTTCTATGAGAGACGAAGCTATATGTTTACAAAGGATCAAAAGAATTATATAAAAAAATTCCAAGACTAAACTAACGGATAACGACAATAGAGTGGCCGCTTTGAGCAGCTGCTCTTTTGTTTATTTGAAGTATCGGGCAGTATAGTGGAGTAAAGAATCTGTTGGAACAAAACAAAAAGGAGATAGAGATATAACGGAATTCTGGGAAATAAGTTTATAGAAAAACAAACGATGTGGGGATCTTGCTGGGTATTTAAAGGTGAATTTTAATGATGCCCAGTCTGGTATAATGACCAAAACACTGATATAACGAGCAGGATATTAAAGCAATTTATACGAAGGGCAATGACAGATTGATGCATTGATACAGTAAAAATTATTAAAATAGGTTCTTAAACTAGTCCACTCTTTAGCCTATTATTGGTTTATGATTAAAAACACTTATAAATTTAAATGTATGAGAGGAGAATAGCCTATGTATATCCCTTCGCATTTTGAAATTACTGATATATCAATTGCCTATAAGATTATTAGAGAACATAGTTTTGCTACATTGTTTTCTCAACATGATGGGACACCATATGCTACCCATTTGCCATTAAT
This sequence comes from Paenibacillus sp. GCM10027630, assembly GCF_042676305.1. Lineage (NCBI taxonomy): Bacteria > Bacillati > Bacillota > Bacilli > Caryophanales > Paenibacillaceae > Paenibacillus > Paenibacillus sp. GCM10027630. The sequence continues at coordinate 115,492 of NZ_JBHTGY010000033.1, forward strand.
TCTCGATAAAAATCATATGTATCTATACGGTCATTTTGCTCGTCCAAATCCTCAATACACAGACATAAGGAATCAAATTGTGTTAGCAGTATTTCATGGTCCTCATTGTTATATCTCCCCTTCTTGGTATGAGACGAATAAGGCAGTTCCAACGTGGAACTATGTGACCGTTCATGTATATGGGGAAGTCGAACTTATAGATGACGAAAACGTGTTAATGGTTTCCTTAAATGATATGGTATTGAAGTACGAAACCCCTGATAGTTCCTACAGATTGCAGGATATAGACCCCAACTTTCTAAGTGGTTTGAATAAAGGAGTTCAAGGCTTTAAACTGAAAATTAACAGAATAGAAGGGAAAGCCAAGTTAAGCCAAAATCATTCCATACAACGACAGGAATTGGTTATTCAACAGTTAGAAAAGATCAAAAATACAGACGAGCAACTAATCTCCTCTCTTATGAAACAAAATATTAGGTCATTAAGCTAACAGAAAACGTAATAAAGTTAAGGCACAGGACAAGCTAAATCAACTCATTTAAAAGAGCCCAGGCGTGTGTATTTGATACGCTCCGCCAACTCTGAATTGGTTATGTCAAAGTAGGTGAGGTTATGTCGGGTATTCCCGATTATAAAAGTTTCTTACTACCGTTTTTGCACATACTGAGTGATGGACAACCGCATACGCTGGATTCGCTAAATGAAAGCTTGGCTATTGCATTTAACCTTTCTCAAAAAGAAAAGGATGAACTTGTAAAATGCGGGAGGCAGTACAGATATAAAAATCGGATCATTACCGCAAGAACGTTTTTAAAAAAGTCGGGATATATCGAATTAGTAACTGATAACCATATTGTTATTACTGAAAGTGGAAAGGAATTTATTGGTAATTTATTCACCTTTAAATAAGTTTAATGCATAAAGATCAGCTATAACTAATAAACAAATCGGCATAAATGCCAAATAATATGAATTACAATTGAACATTCTGACCATATTAACTCTGCTGTAAAACATTAAGGAGGAATATTCAATGACTGACCAACAATCGAACCAACAAGAACAAAGTAAAAGAACACAAGCTCAAAATTCTCTGAACCATGCACTGCACACGCTGAATGAAGCAACACATAGTAATGTCAATCGAGAGCAAGACGTTCAGGAAGCAAAAGAAGAGCTTTACAAAGCCCAACTAGAACATTTGGAGGCAAAAGTTTCAGATAGTAAAGACACGATTTCCTAAGAACTATAAGCAAGTGAAATTCCCACGAAACATATAAACCACAATTCGGCTAATCGTCGTTTTGTGGTTTTCTTTTGACGCTGTTTATACCCGGCACCAGGTACGAGCAGTCTACGAATCACTGAGAATGGCGCCACCTCCTACAATACCTCCACCGGCGATAGCCTTTAATTCCATTTAAGCTTTTCCACAATCACAACTTAAACGGAGGCACGCTTTCTCTCAAATTTCTGAATAAAACGAAGAGCAGCACCTCATAATGAATAGTGTGTATAGAAAGCGAGGAAGTTAAAAACCATGAGTGAGCAAAAAAACAGAAGCCGACATTTGATTGATCCAGAAATAATCAGTGCTGTTGATTTATTTCCAACAACTGATCTTTCTGAATCATTGTTAATGGAATCACGTCAAAATCAATCGAAAATGTTGCCGCAAATAGATGTTACGCAGTTGTTCCCAGTTACTTTTGAAGAAAATACAGTACCAAGTTATTTCGGAGGTCCAGATATACGTATAGAAATCATTAAACCAATCCAGCCAAAGTACAAGAAGATGCCTTTATATTATTCTATTCACGGCGGCGGAATGGTTATGGGAAGTCCAGTTGGTGATCGTAAAGCGAACGCGTCACTTGCTTCCCAGCACGGTTTTTGCTGTGTATCTGTCTATTATCGATTGGCACCAGAGCATGCTCAGCCAAGTCAGTTACAGGATTGTTATTCCGGCCTAAAATGGTGTATTGAACATGCTGAGGAATTAGCGATAGATACTCAGAAAGTGGCCATAGCTGGCAGCAGCGCTGGTGGAGGATTAGCAGCGGGTCTAGCCCTATACATTCGTGATCAGCAGGAATTTGATATCCATCATCTAAGGCTACGTAATCCAATGCTTGATGACCGTACTAGCACTGCATCAGAACATCCATATGCTGGTGAGTTTGTTTGGACAAAACGAAGCAATTATTTTGGCTGGAAATCTGTTTTAGGACATGAACCAGGCCATGAAAAGGTTAGTGAGTATTATGTGCCTGCGCGTGCAAAATCACTGGCCGGTTTACCACCTACTTATATAAGTATTGGTAGCATTGATTTATTCATTGATGAAGTCTTATTATTTACAAAACAACTAGTTTTTGATGGTGTCTTAGTGGAATTACATGTATACCCAGGGTATCATCATTTGTCTCCGATGTTTCCTGATGCCCATTTTTCAATAGAAGGTACCAAATCCAGTGAATGGGCTTTGCTGAAGGCGCTGAATTTACTTTAAAGAGGGAATGAATAAAAAAGGATATTATTGTAATTGTACTTATTGCTTGCAAAGAGAGGAGAGAAGCTCTCTTAATAATTGTCGGAGGACGAGAACAACATGTTTTAGAAGCCGCATAACTGCGGCTATTTTCATTTCAACAATTGTTAAAAGTCATGTGGCAAGAACTTATGTCGTAGCTAAGAATAGGGGGATCACTATGACAACAGCAGAAGTAGTGCGAAAATTTTTTGAGAAGGTTCGTTCCGGCATAGAACCCGAAGCTGCACACAGTTTGATGGCAGAGCGTGTGCTTGCACACCAGATAATTGCGGAAAATGAGGTGACCGTAGAGCGAACTCCCGCCAACTATGCGGATCATGTCCGTGAAATGATTGAAGCCTACGGCACTTTTAGTCTAAATATTGAAGAGTTTCTAATCCAAGATGATAGAGTCTATGTACGTTGGAAACAAACTGGAGTTCATATCGGAGAGGTTGACGGTTTCTCACCAACCGGCAAACCGATTGTAGAGATTGCGAGCGCCGTCTACCGCGTTGAAAATGGCAAAATCGCAGAGTATTGGATTCAGATAGACCGCGAAGGAATCCGCGTTCAATTGGAGCGTAATGCAGAGAACTTTTTATCTCCTTGAAGGGAAACTTTTCTAACAGTCGTTGCGTCATATGAATGAACTTATTTTTGCCAAAAGGAGGCTTCTCCGCATGAAAATCGGTTACCGAAGCTTGTACGTGACCGCTGGAGTTATTATCTGTCTGCTGATCAGCTTCGCTGCCTGTTTGACTGCCTCAGCCGTCGCCCCGTCATCCGCTTTTTATCACAAGTTCGAGCCGCCAACACTTCCACCCGTCATCACCTTATTCGAAAATACGCCATTGTATCCGGATCAGGATGAATCCGTCGATCCTTGGGCTACGCTTACCCCTCAAGATGTGGAAACGGTAGAGGCGGAAAAGGACTGGTATATACCACCTCAGAGCGGCGATTCAGGAAAGAGGTGGATTATGATCAAAACGACGTGGCTCGGAAAAATGTGGATTTACTTGGACTACGATCGAATTGGTACGGTGAAACCGGCCGATACGAATATCGCTCTGATATGGCCCGCCGCATTGTACTCAGAACCTATGAAGGATGCGTTAACGGACGTCGTTCTCTCTCAACAGACCGTTCACTGCAACGCGATATTTTTTACCCCTAACGGCAGCAGCGCTTACCGGATCGAAACATCTTGGCTCGGAGATCAGTGGCTGGTTAATCCTAACTACATCCTTCTCGACATGGAAATATTGAACCACGAAATGACCTTGCCGACGGAAACACTACGGATGGAGGACTGGGATGCGGCACACCGAATGCAGAGCCCGTCTGAAGCTCATTTCATTCCACCGCAAACCGTATTTGCTATGGAAAAAACCGTCAACGGCGAATATTATGTCCGTGCCGGAGATGGGAGCACCTTCTGGATCAACCCAGCTTACGCCCAGCCGGTTGGGGCCAAGGAGATTAACGAAACGATTGAGTTAAACAAAAATACGCTGGTACATCTGGTTCCAACGGCATCCCATCCAATTTTCGGATCTCTTACCCCGCAAAAGGTGAAGGCTTTCCAGCAGTGGGACGCTCCCGATGGAAATCGCTGGTTCCGGATTCACAGCTGGAATGGCGATCTATGGATTTTGCCGGATAATTGATACAGGTAAGAAGTAAGAATTACAGGAGGAGCATACTATCTTTACTTTAGGGGCGTACCGAAGCTGTACTTACGTCCCTTCCATAATAATGGGCAGGATTGCATTATGCCAGCAGCTTCATTAAGGTATTGGGCAGATTAGCTGAGTAAGAATAGCCTTTTTGAGATACAACTTATATACACACGGCTTAGTTTTTGGTGAAATGTGGACTTCTGTTGTTAGGAAATAAAGAGATGAAGGAGTGTTGTAATGTCCTATATCGTTGATTTTAATAATGTGTCTACGGTTGGTTTAGAGTCTTCACCTGTAATAGAAGCGCTTGCTGGTTTACGTGCTAATGAAGCCCGTTACCTTACGGTTGATGACCCTAAGAAACGGGCCGTTGGTTTTAAGCTTTCTGAGTGGATGGAGATACCAAAAGAATTAGAAGGGAAGTTTAAGTTTGCTAGGCAGAAGTCTAAACTGGCTAGAACAATTCGGGGCTCGTTTTTTGTAATTAAAGGAGAGTATTGAAGTAAGATAATAAGCGAACAAAGTTCTGTAAATGTAACAGATTAAAATCTTGTTTTCATGTGGCTTTAATGAGTCAAGCTTATAATAAAACTCGACCCTCTTTTTAATATAAATCTTAGACTTACAGCCCTTCGCTGTAGGTCTCTTTATTCTATTCAACTAAAGGGCAGGATAATTGAGTACGCATATGGAATATAATGGTGATACAGAAGCTTGGGAAGTCAAAAAAGAAGTTAACTTTTAATAGGTTGCGTTAGTTTGCGAGTAGCCAAATTAGATAATCAAGCAGAGTCGGCTTACTGGATGGAAGAAGCAGACTACTTCGCTGAAAGGAGCCATTGCGGCGTGATTGTGATCCCTGACACTTTTATTGAAAGAATGCACGAACTCCACGGTAAGCAAGGAGTAGCATGGTCGGAGGCGCTGCCTGGGTTGATTACCGACTGTGCAAACCGCTTCGATTTTAGCCCGGAAGCTCCATTTTCCAATTTATCTTATAACTTCGTGCTGCGGGTAAAGCGTAGCAACGGGAAACTAGCCGTTCTTAAATCATCTTTCATGAAGGACGAGCTTTCTAAGGAAGTTAGTGTGCTTCGTGCCTACGAGGGCCGGGGGGCGATTCATGTGCTAGATGCAGACGAGGAATGGGGCGTGGCCCTGCTGGAGGGTGCCGACCCTGGCACACCGTTGTCGAAAATTGAGGATGATGCGCGTGCAACGGATATCTTTTGCGAAGTATTTCGACGCCTTCACCTTCCTGGAACAACCGGTAGTTTGTACCCGTCCATGAGGCAGCACTTCGCGGCAATCGAGAGATACCGCGAGCGATTCGACGATGTGAACATTGACGTACCACTGCCTGAGAGCTGGGTGGAAAATGCCGAAGAATGTCTGGCGTATCTCATTACGACCACGAGTGAGAATCTCCTACTGCATGGCGATCTGCACCATGAAAACATCCTTCTCCAAGGTGAAGAGCAATGGGCTGTCATTGACCCCAAAGGCATCATCGGAGACATCCATTTTGATACTATCCAGTATCTACTTAACTACGAGGATCGTGGCGGTGACTGCGAGCAGGTGCTGCGGGGCCGAATTGCGATTATGGCCGATCGCCTCGGCCTGGACCCACGCCGAATCGCGATGTGGGGCGTGGCGCGTGGCGTGCTTGAGGCATGCTGGGCGATTGAAGACGGAGGAACGGATTGGCAACGAGGCATCCAAATAACGGAGCGTTTCGCCAAATGTCTGGATTGAGGTATCAGCTAGGAATGAATGACCCTAGAATACGCAATTATTGGGCGATGATTGTTGATTCATTCGGTGATAATGAGCAAACGATGATTGGCGTCCTTAATATAGAAATGTTACAGGAAAAATATCAAAACGTTGATATAGAATTTGATATTTAGTTTGTCAAAAAAGCAATAGAATAACAAGGAGCAGATTCGCCGCGGCCGGCAGCTGCTCCCTTTTTCTTTTAAAGTAACTGGCAGGATAACGCAAAACATCGATTTAGCAGAGAGGTTACATAGGACCCCACGAGGAATATTAAGTTATACACTATTAATTTAGGAGTTGGTCAAGTGGAGACAGTGTTATCAGAAGAAATGATCCGAGATGACCTAATAAAAACATTTCAGCGCCTCTTCGATTTGAATGTACTTGAATATACTCCAATAAAACGAGGTTTGTTAAACTTAAAATGGAAAGTTACAACTGATTCAGGTCAATTTTTACTTAAACAATACAACAAAAAAAGATATAAATTGTATAATCCGGAGGAGCTATTGTTTGCATTCTCTCAACAGGTTAGATTATTTGACCAAGGTCTTGCATGTCCCAATTTGTTATCACACAATGAAAGTATTTTGCTTGAATCTGATAACGGAGAACGATTCACGGTGATGGAATATTGTCAGGGCAAACTAATTCCACCAGGTAAAACTAATGTACATCAAATATACGATTTAGGTCGAGCAACAGGAAAAATGCATCGATTGTTAAACGATGGAACACTCAGTATTAATAAGAGCCCGCAATTTATTCCTCCAAGTCGTGAGGAGCGTTTAGCACATTGGAACTCAGTTTGGGAACAGACAAAGGAAGCTGGCAAAACTCGGTTGCTTGCTGATATAGAAACTCAACGTAAAGCAACTGAAGATTTTAATATAGAAATACTCGAATTTCTTCAATTAGGGTGGGCTCATCGTGACCTTTGGGTCGATAATCTTTTATTTAATGATAATCGATTAACAGCAATTCTTGATTTTGATCGGCTAAAATATGACTATCCGCAGCTTGATGTTGCTCGTGCTGTTATATCATGTGCGTTAGATGATAATTTAGATGTCTCCCTTGCTTCAGCATTTATGGAAGGGTACAGCGAAGAACTCACAGTGGTAAAGGGTTACTTAACAAATTCATTAAAGTTGTTGTGGTATATGGAAAGCACATGGTGGATAAATGCTAACATGGATCAACATAGTGCACCTCCCGCCCGCTTCGCAAAGGAAATGCTTTGGCTTGCAGAAAATCAAAAGAATATGTCCGCTTTGTTAGGAAATATTTAGATAATGCTGAGCAATAATGTAAATTACAAAAAAAATTCAAATATTGTAGAAATCCGCATCCTTGAAACGACATTATTACGTGAGAAAAATCACGAACCCAAAATATGAGAGGAGTTAATATCATGCATTTCACACTTATGTTTTTCGAATCTCAGGAGGATTTCGCCGCTCGCAAGGATTCAGAAAGACAACAGGAATACCTGGCAGGTTGGTCACATTATGTGCATGCCTTGCGTGATTCTGGAGTTGTTGTCAGCGGATTTGGCCTTCATGCTCCTGAGACGGCAGCGACCGTACAACGAAGTGACGGAAAAATGTTTGTACAGGATGGGCCTTTTACTGAGACAAAAGAGCAACTCGGCGGTTTATTCGTTATTGACGTACCGGATCTGGACACCGCGCTGGAATGGGCGGCCCGAGCCCCTGTAAACGCAATTGAAGTGAGACAAAATCTCCCGACCATGAAGTAGGATATCAATGAATACTCATCATGTTGTAGAAAATACCGTGCGCGATTCTTACGGCCGAATAATTTCATATCTAGCAGTAAACTGGCGTGACCTAGAGGCGGTTGAGGATGCGCTTGCGGATGCCCTTGTCTCCGCTTTGGAATCATGGCCGCAGACTGGCATTCCAGACAAGCCGGAGGCATGGCTACTAAAGGTAGCTCGACGGCGGCTTATGGATCGCGCCCGCCGTGACCGTGTTACCGAAAGAGCTTTGCCGGTTCTACTCACCATGTCGGAGGAAGCCCAGAGAATGGATTCCACTGAAGCTTCATTTCCCGATGAGCGGTTAAAGATGCTGTTTCTTTGCTCGCATCCGGAGATTGATCCGTCGATTCACACTCCGCTAATGTTGCAAACCGTACTTGGCATTGATGCATCTCGCATCGCGACTGCATTTGTTGTAAAGCCCTCCACCATGGGGCAGCGGCTTACTCGTGCTAAGGCCAAAATGCGAACTGACTGTTTGACGTTCACCATGCCCGATGTCGAAGAATTGCCTAAGCGCTTGGATGCCGTTCTGGAGGCTATTTATGCGGCTTATGGCAGTGGTTGGGATGATCTGACGGGAGTAGATCCGCGTCGCAGGGGTTTAGTAGATGAGGCGATTTACCTAGGGAGACTCCTCTCTAAGTATATGCCTGACGAACCCGAAGTTCAGGGACTTCTTTCGTTAATGCTGCATTGTGAGGCGCGACGGGAAGCTCGCCGCGATGACACGGGGAGCTATGTACCTCTCTCTGAGCAGGATTCGTCACGCTGGTCAATCCCCCTGATGATGGAGGCAGAACGTTGTCTTCATACCGCTGTGCGATCGAACCGAATAGGACGATTCCAGCTCTTGGCGGCCATTCAATCGGTTCATTCCCAGCGAACACGGACCGGACGCATTGAATGGGAAGAAATCGCATTGTTATATGAGGGACTCACCCGCTTGAGTCCCACTCTCGGGGGGTTGGTCGGACGAGCAGCCGCTGTTGCAGAGGCCTATGGGACTGAAAAAGGGTTGGCCCTGCTTGAAGCTATTCCTCAGGCTAAAATCGTGAACTACCAGCCTTATTGGGCGCTTGCTGCCCATTTGTACAAGAAAATGGAAAAATTCGAAGAAGCTCGAACGGCTTATAGCCGCGCTATTGGACTTTGTGAAGATCTTTCTGTAAAACAATTCTTACATCAACGAGCAAAGGAGGGGATGTCCATTGAAAACATATGAAATCCAAGGCGGATTCGGAAACGAGTTGTGTCAATTAATGATATCGGAGCTATTAATTCCTCACCCCTTGTTATTCAAGTAATAGAATGGTTAAAAACGGAGCGGTTATCGCTTGAAGTCCAACGATTGAATGATTGGCTCGTATTGGAGAAGTAACACATTCAATTAAAAGGAAACAAGAGCATCATAATAAGTGACTACGTCAATCTCATTAAGGTGAAAGGGTAAAGTCAGGTGCGTTAGCTTAATGAAGTAGGATAGTTACAAAAAAAGGAAAGTTATATTTAGAAACGAATACTTAAATATCTGCAAATTTCATGGAATAGCAGTTCTTTATCATACTGAGATAAATGAAAACGATAGCAATTGTTGGAGCAGGACCAGGATTAGGAATGTCCATTGCGAAGAAGTTCGGTAAAAATGGATTTCGTGCAGCCCTTATAGCCCGTAATGAAGATAAGTTGAGCCAACTGGTTATTGAACTGGAACAACTAGGCATTGAAGCGGCGGCGTTTCAAGCGGATATATTAAATAAAGCCCAAATAGGTTTAACTTTCGCAGCGATCAAAGAGAAATACGGATTTATTGATGTACTTGAATACAGTCCAACGCCGGGTATCGATACATTAGCAAACCCATTGGACATAACAGAAGAAAATGCGCTATTCCAATTTCAGTTCAACGTTTTAGGCGCGATATCCAGTGTTCGGGAAGTGCTTCCGGATATGCTGGATAAACGAAGCGGAGCTCTGTTATTTACGACAGGTAGATCGGCAATTCATCCGGTGCCGATGATGGGCAATATCGGAATTGCAATGTCCGGTCTTCGTAATTACATCTTAAATTTGAACAGCGAATTGAAGGACAAAGGGATTTATGCAGGGCACCTTTCGATCGGAATCTGGATGCAGCCAAACTCGGGAGTTCAAGACAAAATCGCCGACATCTGGTACGACATGTATTCCAAAAGAGATCGAGTAGAAGAATTAATTACAGAAGAAAATGTATGAATAGGAGGAGAAAATAAAGACCTATCACTTGGCGGTATTTAATATATACGTGTTTGCAACTAACAGTACATTGGCTTCGTCAAATGGATATAAGAATTTACATTTGGCGAGGAGAGGACAAATTGAAGAAACATTTTATTGCAGGTGTGTTGTGTGGTGTCTTCTTAATGGCAACAACTTCTGTATTTGCTTCGAGTGTAATTGAAGCAACAATCTTTCCAAGCAAAGTTACTTTTTTTCTAGCTAACGGGCTCTCTAAAGAAGTACAACCACAGGAAGGTGAAGAGCTGCTTAACTTTAATAATAAGGCATATGTACCTCTTCGTTTATTCGCTGAGAGCAGTGGTGCTCTTGTAAAATACACACAAGCCTCTCCTGAGACGGATAACAAACATAAAATAGATGTTCACTATGTTGCTGAAGAGGCTCTTTTAAAGCCAACTTCAAATGCAGCTGATAATAAGCCACTTGAGGACTCATGGGAACTGCAGCTACAAGATATGCTTGTTTTAATTCTACTTCAGCATATGAAAGAGAAACTTGCTGAGGTATACTCAGATGTAATTTCAATACCACCAGTTATTCATCCAGATTCTATAAATGTGAAGAGTGTTGAAAGGGTAGCTGCTTTCCGTGGTTTTGATTTTTTAATCACAATAGATGCTCAACCAATAGTCGGCCCTCATATACCTGTCGGCGAAGATGTACTTACATATCGGATCTCGTCGGCTGGAGTTGAACTTATAAATTTTGAACATCTTAGAGGACCCGATAAGGATGACTTCCTCCCCAATTACCAAAATCTTTTGAAGTAACTGGAAACGATAGTACAATGGGCATACTAATATAATCGGATAGCTAAAAATTGGATGAGAGGAAGGAGTTAGATACGATGATAAAAGGTTTCGGAGGAGTATTTTGGAGAACTAAGAATCTTGAAGTTATAAAAAAATGGTACAGTGAAGTGTTGAAGATTGAAATAGAAAATTGGAATGGGACTGTGATAAAACCCCAATTAGGAAATGAGACTATCTTTTCTTTCTTTACCGAGAATGACAGTTATTTTCCAACAGAACAACAAGTGATGTTAAATTTCCAAGTACATAATCTAGACGAGACTATTAAGCATCTTGAACATATTGGTGTACCTCTTGCAAAGAAAAAAGAGATTAGTGAATTTGGGAAGTTTATTTGGATTGAAGATCCTGATGGTCGACTGGTTGAGCTTTGGGAGAAATAACGAGTGGTAATTCATTTGCTATTGAGCTCACTAGAAACGATAGTTTAAAGCATCTTGGGGCAGTTTGCCAGCGCAAACTGCTCCATTTTTCGTTATGCTATTGGGCATGTAATCAAAAATAGAAGGTGATAAACAAGTGAACATTGAAGGCGATTGGCTCGGACAAGCGTCGATTAAGATGAAACGCTGGCCTAAAGATACCATTGCGGCAGGTCGTCGTCATACTGTTGGGCTTAAATCTGAAGGCACGGTGGCGGCTGTGGGTGATAATAAATATGGCCAATGTGATGTAAGCGGCTGGCGCGATATTGTGGCGGTCGCGGCTGGTAATGTTCATATGGCGACGAACACGGGTAATGCTCATACAATCGGTCTTAAATCTGACAGTTCTGTGGTGGCTGTGGGTTGGAATAAACATGACCAATGCGATGTAAACGACTGGTGCGATATTGTAGCCGTTGCGGCGGGTTGGCGTCATACCATTGGGCTTAAATCGGATGGTACGGTTGTTGCTGTGGGCCGAAAAAATGAAGGTGAATGCAATGTAGGCGGCTGGCATGATATTGTGGCAGTCGCGGCGGGTGACTGGCATACCATCGGTCTTAAATTGGACGGCACGGTGACGGCTGTGGGTAATAATCGGTATCACCAATGCAATGTAAGCAACTGGTGCGGTATTGTGGCGATCTCTGCGGGTTATCTTCATACAATCGGACTTAAATCGGACGGAACGGTGACGGCTGTGGGTAATAATCGGTATAGCCAAGCCAATGTAAGCGGCTGGCGCGGTATTGTGGCGATCTCGGTGGGTAGTAATCATACCATCGGCCTTAAATCGGACGGAACGGTGGCGGCTGTGGGTTGGAATGAGTATGGCCAATGTAATGTAAGTGATTGGCGCGATATTGTGGCGATTGCGGCGGGTTGTGCCCATACCGTCGGTCTTAAATCGGACGGCACGATGGTTGCTGTGGGTGATAATGAATATGGCCAGTGCGATGTAAGCGGCTGGCGCGGTATCCAACTACCGGGCAATTAGTTCGGCCATATATCATTCCAAGCAGCAGGATGATGGTATTTCAATGCTATCGGAAGTTAAATGTGAGGAATTGAACGCAATTGGTTAACAGCTACTTGAAAAAAACAAAATGATCGTAATCAGACAAGTTCTCTCTTAGGAGTGAGCTTGTCTTCTTTTTTTTCCGTGAGGAGAACGAAGGTATACCCGAATTCGACTATTTTGCTATGTTCGGATAATATAATGAGCGAAAGCAAGACTGTGTTCTTACTTTAATGGAAGAGACAAATAAAGACCTATCACTTCCGTTTTTTTATTCAACTGAACAATGAAAATAATTATATACTGCCAACCGCATTAACGGAAAACGATAGTTCAAACACCAGGAAAAGGCTGCGGATCAACTCCAATTTTGACAGCCTTTCTGTATACATGATACTGTAACTTTGAAGTTTAACATTGTGAAAAGTAAGGGAGGTCCATCTTACCTATGTATGAACAAAAAACAAAGGAAACCGACAGCAGTGTCATAGAGTTTATTGAGAATGTCAAAAATCTTAAGATGCGAGAGGACGCCTACAAATTATTAGATATATTCACCGAAACGACAGGTTACCCAGCGAAGATGTGGGGACCGAGCATCATTGGCTTTGGTTCGTATCACTACAAATATAAATCTGGTCACGAAGGTGATGCACCGCTAGTTGGCTTTTCACCTAGAAAAGCCAAGATCAGTCTGTATTTTGCGACGGGTGATATGGAGCGAGATGTGTTATTACAGGAGTTCGGAAAACATACGTCAGGGAAAGGCTGCGTCTACATTAACAAAGTAGCTGACATTGATGTTGATGTATTGAAGGCGTTGATTAATCAATCTGTAAAGTTTCTGAATAAAACTTACCCGAATTGATTGTCGGAAATGGGATAATGTTCGTGTCAATTATGACAAGAACTTATATCGTTTGCCGCAATTGGGGAAAATGATCAGTTATTCATTCTTTTGAGCATAAGGGCAGGATAGCGCAGAAATACAGCACTCGGATGTCTTAAATTATAGTAATGGATAATTGTGGTATAGAGTGGTTTTTGAATGGAATAACTCAACTAATATCTAAAAATTTACTAAGTGAGTCAAACTTCTTTAATGCAATCTGAAGAAAGAGGGATAAAAGATTGAATGCAAAAAATGTATTAAAACAGAATCTCAAGAAATTTTTGAAGACAAATAGTAATGAGTTTACCGAGCGAGTAATTGATATTTACTATCAAGGTAGTTTGAGGGAAGATCTGACAAATGGTTTCGAAAATGTTGATTTGACTCTCGAGGGAAAGGTCATAACCCATTTTTGTACAGGTATAGAGAGAGACGTCTCTTTTGAAACTCTGTTAAAGTATGACTTGTTAACGGATTGGCTGATTTTCAAAAAAAATTTAATGGCCGACGAAGAAGCTCGAGATATGTATTTTATTCTTGTTAATGTTTATTGTGCGCTCTACGGCATAACCGCTGATTAAATGATATTCTATCAGGAAAAGCTAGTGCAAAAAAAAGATTATAGTAAGAATAAAAGCATATGCTTGTCACCGAGGTAACTTCTGACCAATCGGATCATCACAAAACTTTGATCAACTTATTTTGATTTATCCATAAAAATGGGATATATAATATACGACACCAAATAAAAAGTGATGTCAGAGGACACAAATATTATCCTATAAGATGTCCAGGAGCAGTTACCCATAGCGTTAAAGGATAATGTTCTTGTCGTCAATTCACGACACAAAACATATCCGTCTTTCGAAGGACAACAAATTGATCACATTTCATAAATAATTAACGCTCTAACCGAAAATAAGGTACAAATTTTTTTTACTCGAAACCATATCATCCGTAACCTTTTAGACCTCTCGTGACACTTCTATAACATAAAGAAGGAAAGAGTGGGGAGAGCATGTTTCAATATGTGGCAGACGCGAAACAAGGGGATCGGCAAGCCTTTGAGCATATTGTTCGGCATTATTCAGCGATGGCGAATGCGGTTGCCTATGAAAAGCTGCATGATTTTCAATTAGCGGAAGATGCGGTTCAAGAGGCATTTACAGAAGCATTTCTGCATTTGAGTAAGCTGCGAACGGCAGAAGCATTCCCAGGTTGGTTCAAAACCATTGTTGTACGGCAATGTTACCGGATAATCCGCAAAAAGAAGCACCGTGCAGTTCCCTATACGGAAGACCGGCCATCGATAGAGGCTACGGCAAGTTCAGTGGACATTTCGGAACTTATTGAGAAAAAAGAAATGCAGCGGATGGTTCACGACTCTATTGCGGGATTAACGCCCAATATGCGAATTGTTGTGCAATTATTTTATTTTCAAGGGTATTCTCTCCAGGAAATCTCCAATCTTCTCAGCACTTCGATTCCGGTGTTGAAAAAGCGCCTTTTTGATGCTCGCCGTAAGCTGAAGGGATCGCTGCCAGTAGCTGATCTAATATCAGTTTTCAACCATTTGTACGAAGGAGGAAAAGGAATGCTGCACATTGTAAACGGGGATTCAGTGGCGGAGAAGCTGCGGCAAGGAATCGTGCACGGAGATGTTCTAGTGTGGAGGGAGGTATACCCTCATGGTCCTGTAAGTTTGTATCCTGCTGATTGGAACAATCGCTCTGTCAGGGCTCAATATCTGGAGCAAACGATGGGAATTCCTCAAGCGGAATTTAACCAAGGAAGCGAGGCACAAGAGAAATTCTTGGCTGATTTTCATAAATATGAGGAGATTGTGTTATGGTTTGAGCATGATTTATTCGATCAGACGATGTTATGCTATTTGCTGCATTGGTTCTCGGGACAGTCTTTGTTAAAAACGAAGCTGAGCTTATTGTGCATATGCGAATATCCGGGAATTGAGCTGTTTCGAGGGCTAGGGCAGCTATCATTGGAGCAAATGGAAACTTTGTCGGGAACATGGAAGACTATTGGGGCAAAAGAATTGGAGTTAGGCAAAGCATTTTGGCAGGCTTACACATCTCCAGATCCAAGCTTGCTGCAACAATTGCTAAGTGGAGATACCTCCGCGCTGCCATTCGCGAATGAAGCATTTCAAATGCATTTATCGCGGTTTCCTTCTACATTCAATGGACTTGGCATCGTAGAGCAGACAACGCTGGAGAGGATTCAAGCTGAAATAAGCAGCCCATTAGAATTGTTTCAGGATGTGGGAAATAAGCTTGACGCTTTAGGTATGGGGGATCTGGAATACTGGCATATTCTAATGAAAATATCAGAAGCTCCTTACCCTTTGCTGCAAATTCACGGATTAAAGGCTTTTCCTGCCTATAACGAATCATCGATTGCACTTCGTGACTGTAAAGTTGTTTTGACAGAGCTGGGTAAGAAAGTTTTGAATGGGGAAGAGGACTGGATCGCGAAGAAAGGAATAGACCAGTGGTATGGTGGTGTGCATCTGCAAGGGAATTTCCCGAGATGGCGTTGGGATATGTACAGACAAGGGCTATATGATGTAAGCGGTGAGGATTAAGTTTGCTGGGGCACAAAGTAAGTCATTGAATAAGGTTTTCCACAGGATTTTGTATGAAACTTGGGGCTTAAAACCAAACATAGTGCTTGAAAAACAGATAAATATCTGAAGATCCCGTAGGATGGTTGTGCGACCAATCCAACTTAGATAGATGATAGATGCAGTAGTTGTAATGGTGAGCCGCTAAATGGAATGGGACAATCTTTGTATCGGACGATGTCAGATGACAAGAACATATATGCTTAAAAGTCGCGTAGTTGCGGCTTTTTTTGTTTTAACGGTACACTACAAAAATATAGAGAACGTATGTTCCGTTGGTGGTAGAAAACGAAGAGCTATCCCGAGCCATCGCGATACCGATTAAGTATGCACATAATCTTTATTAGATCAATATAGTCCTATCTATAGGAATGATAGAAACAACGATATTGATCACCTTTCGTGACAAGGTTAAAATAAGGAAACTCATTGGAAGAGCTTAGAAGCATGGAATTTATCAAATATGGAGCTTGTCATTCGTCTAGTGGAACTAGCTAGGTTTGTTTTGCGATTCGGGTCCGGTATAAAAAGAAAGTAGTGATTTTCTATGCAGACAATAGCTGCCGTACAGAAACAAAGAAGCATCGGTTCAGTGCAATTCTTACCAGTTAATTTATTCGCGTCAGTTATGGGAATTTCAGGTTTATCTTTGGCTTGGCGACAAGCGAGCAAGCTATTCGGCACTTCGCCTGTCATCGCTGATATTATTGGAATCGTTGCGGTTCTTATGTTTATCGCGTTAAGCATTGGATATATTTCAAAATGGATTTTATACCCTCAGAAAGTGGTAAGTGAATTTACGCATCCTATCCTAGGGAACTTTTTTGCTACAATCGCGATTGCGATTCTGTTGCTTTCTTCTGTGCTTGGTACCTACAGTCAAGTATTAGCACAAGCTGTTTGGATCATAGGTACAGCGTTCGCTTTAGCGCTTAGTTTTGTCTTCATCTCACGATTATTAAAAGGAAATCAAGAACCAGAAAACGCGGTTCCTCCATTGATTATTCCTGGAGTGGCTACACTAGACGTGGGCGTTGCCGGCGGAACGATGCCGTTCCCTTAGGCGCATGAAATCAATCTGATGTGCCTAGCGATCGGCGGAATTGTTGCTTTAGTTTTCTTCATCATGGTCGTATCCAGATTGATCCATCATGCTCCAATGCCAGCTGGATTAACGCCGTCCATGATCATCATGATTGCACCGTTTGAGGTTGGTTTTCTTAGCTATACGAACTTCATTCAACAAATTGATCAATTCGCATCTATCTTGTTTTACTTTGGCTTGTTTTTATTTATCGTCCTGTTCTTTAAAGTTTTCAAAAAATCTGTACCGTTCGGCGCTTCTTGGTGGGGGGTAAGTTTTCCGATGGCTGCGCTTAGCAATGCTGCTTTGAAGTATGCGATGTTCGTGCATTCCTGGCTGTTAATCGCTATCGCCGCGGTCATTCTGGCATTGCTCAGCATCATTCTGATCGTTTTGTTTATTCGAACGCTGAACATTTTGTTCAATGGCAAATTGCTTAGAGGATAGTTCAAGTTTCAAATAATCATACACAGATTAGTTAGTTATAGAAGCCGCGTAACTGCGGTTTTTTTCATTTTAACGATATATGTTCTTGTCAAAAGTCAGTGTCAAGAACATATATTATTTCTCACAATTGAGCAATCTTCTCAAAAATGATCAGGTATTCATTGAGCTGACGGGCAGGATAGTTCAAATCACTTCACGAATACCTCAATAGGCAATTGCGAAGTTCAAAAATAAAACGATAAACGAGGAGGGCTTACATGATAGGACAAACGTTTCAGTCAGAGAAAAAGAGCTATAAGGACGAGAAAACAGGCAGACTGGTGTGGCAGTTGACGTCAAACGGCTCCAACAATTACCACCTTTACTTTACGGATAACTCCTTTACGCTTGGCGATCAAGAGATTTACTTTCTGTCGGACCGGTCCTCGGAAAGACCAGAGGTTTATAATTTTTTTAAAATGGATATAGCCTCAGGGCTCATAACGCAAGTGACGGACGAAAAGCAGGGGATCAAAACACATACAAAATGCCCGGACAGCGAGCTGCTAGTCTATACAACCGGTAATACATTGAAAAAGGTGAATACGAGAACGCTGCAATCAGAAGTGATTTATGAAGAAAGAGGAAACGTCCGATTAGGCTCACCATTTATTAGTCCGTGTAAAAAATATACCGGAGTGATCCGCAATGAAAACGTCAACATTGAGCGGGGGGCAAACTATTCCGGGTTCAAGGAATCAATGTATTCTGTGAAAAAGGCGTGGATCACCCTCGTGAATATGGATGGCTCCGCTGCGGTCAACGTGTGGGAGGATACCCATTATCTCGGTCATTTTCAATTTTCCCCGGACGACAGCACGATCGCAATGTTTTGTCATGAGGGTCCTTGGAACTTAGTGCACCAGCGGATGTGGCTGCTTGATACCGTCTCACGATCGGTGACCCCATGCTTTCGTCAGGGGGAGGATGATTGTGTAGGTCACGAATTTTGGACCCGTGACGGCATGATTTTCTTTGATAATAGAAGAAAAGGCCACGACGGTACGATCACCTCTGATCGCACCCAAGCTACTGTACATGCAGAGCCGGATCAGAATCAGGTTCCGTATGTCGGGTTGGCTAACAAGAAAGGCGAAGTCATACGCACAATAGAGCTGCCTTATTATTGTAACCATTACCACGCCAATAACGACAATTCCCTGCTTGTTGGCGACGACGTCGATGATCTGGTGCTGATCAGACTTGATGAAGAAAAGCCGGCACCGGTTCCGCTTTGCACTCACAAGACATCCTGGTACAACAACCGCAGGCACGCCCACCCGACCTTCAGCTGGACAGGTAGGCAGATCCTGTTCGCTTCCGATCGGGAAAACAGAAACAATAATTTGTATTTAATCGATCTGGACTAAACCAAACTTCGAAGGGCAGATCTCCCTTTATAATCTATAAACTTATGACCCACAGCCCGTTGCTGTGGGTCTCCTTGTGGTCGGACATCCTCATAAAATAGGGTACTTGGTACAGATGTACTTCAAAACAGGGATAGCTATCGATGAAACGAATCTCACTTCGTATGTTTTGTATGGACGGCAGCTACCTCTTTAAAAAATCAGTAAATATATCCACTTTAGTCTATAATAGGGTAAGGTCATACCGGACCTCGTCTCCAGTACTGCTGTGGCGGTACGTTACTTGCTGCGGCCGGGCTTGGGGTGCCGAATGAAAGTGAGGGAGGGTTAACTGCTCCCGAACTTAGAGCGTACTAAGCCTCCGGCAGATGAACATGCGTTATGACGCGGAATTTCATGGAGGATACGAATACAATATGGGAAAACAAGGCTGATATATTGAATAATCTAATGATAAAGAAGCCTTGTAAAAAAAGAACAAGCTTGGGTGGAGGGAATCTCCCACCCAAGCTTGTTTTTAGTTCAAACATTTCACAAGATCGGATAATGGATTATTTGCTCCCTTCTTAGACTGTAAGCTATATATCTGGATAAAATGCAAAGAAATCGGACAATCCGATAATGACTCATAGATGCCTTTAACCGTATATTTAATACACCTCTTTATATTTCAAATAATAAGGAAGCATCATAATAAATGGGAGGATCTGCTCGAATGAAAAAAAAGCCGCATATTATTTTATTTAACCCTGATCAGTGGAGGGGCGACGTATTGGGCCATATGGGTAATGCTGCAGCAATAACGCCACATTTGGACCATATCGTTGCTAACGATGCCGTTTCTTTTCAAAATGCCTTCTGTCAAAACCCTGTATGCACGCCGAGCCGCTGCTCGTTTATGTCCGGATGGTATCCACATGTTAGAGGACATCGCACCATGTATAATATGATGAAGCCGGATGAACCGGTATTACTAAAAACGTTAAAGGATGAAGGGTATTTTGTCTGGTGGGGCGGCAAAAATGATCTAGTTCCAGCTGAAAACGGATTTGGTGCCTACTGCAATGTGAAATACAAACCAGAACGTACACCCAAGCCTATGTTTGGTGGAGATTTAAGACGCGGACAACCGGACAGCGATACATTTTACTCATTTTATGTGGGTAAGATGGAAAATGAAAGCGATGAAGAGTTGTATTACGACTCCGACTGGGCTAATGTTTTAGGAGCAATCGAGCTAATAAAGAATGCCCCTACAGACCAGCCTTTATGTATTTATTTGCCAATTATTTACCCGCATCCGCCATATGCCGTAGAAGACCCTTGGTATAATCTTATCGACCGATCCCTTATTCCGGAGCGGATTTCTCCAGACATCCTCTCAAGCGACAAGTCGTCTATGATGTCGGGTCTGCGAGAGAAGCAAAATATGCAGGACTGGACAGAGGAACGATGGACTGAGCTTCGAGCTACCTATTATGGCATGTGTTCGCGCGTTGACCATCAATTCGGCATGGTAATGGGTGCTCTTAAAGAAGCCGGGATTTATGATGATACTGCTGTTTTCTTTTTTTCAGACCATGGGGATTTCACAGGGGATTATGGGCTGGTTGAAAAAGCACAAAACACGTTTGAGGATTGCTTGACCCGGGTTCCGTTTATCGTAAAGCCCCCGTTACATAACAAGGTCAAACCAAGAATCAGTGAGGCGCTTGTAGAGCTTGTAGACTTGTCAGCCACTGTGCATCATTACGCAGGAATCACTCCTGATTATACGCATTTCGGTCATTCCCTTGCTCCACTCATTGCAGGAGAAAGGGATGAACATCGAGATGCTGTATTTTGTGAAGGCGGCCGATTGCATGATGAATTCCACTGCAATGAGTCGGCCCCGGCTAACGAAAATACCTCCATGTTGTATTGGCCTAGAGGCGAGATGCAGCGAAGTGAAGGCCCGGAGCACACCAAGGCCACGATGATCCGTACAAAAAACTTTAAATATGTACGGAGATTTTACGAAACAGATGAATTATACGACTTAAACCAAGATCCTGGTGAAACGCAAAATAAAATTAATGATAGCTCTTTAGCAGGTGAGCTGCTACTTCTAAAAGAGCGAATGTTAGATTTCTATCAAGAAACCTGTGACGTGGTCCCTCATCATAGAGATTCAAGAGGTCTGCAGATATCGTGACTTAATGAGGGAGTCTGAACATTGTGGATAAAATGCAAACAAATCGGAAGATCCGTTAACGACACTTGGATCGGTTTATTGATATATTCAAAGTATCCATTAGTGGAGAAAAATTGGGGGAGGTTTTATAGATATGAAAAAAAAGATAGCGCTTACCGTAAGTTGTTTGTTGCTAACAGGGACCATCGCGGGATGTTCGGGGGGACAAGTCGTTGATAAGAAAGAAGCGGCGGGCGGCAAGGCAGTAGCAAATGATCTTGGAGAAAAAATGACAATTAACCTAATGACACGAAGCTACGCCGGAGGAGGATGGCCGCCTAATCATCCTATCATAGAGGAACTGAACAAAAAGCTTAATATTGACCTCAAGATTGAATGGGTTCCCTCTGCCAACTATCCGGAGAAGCTGAATGTTTTGGCAGCGGCTAACAATTTCCCGGATGTGTTCTATATGACGAACACAGAGTATGTGAAGTGGCAGGAAAGAAATGTGTTTATGGATGTTAAACCCGAATTGAGCAAGTATCCCAACATTACCAAGTATATTCCGGAAGTGTCGTTACAACACTTTAACCCGAAAGATAAATATTACGGTATTCCCTTCTACTATCAAGAAGCAAGGGACTCACTCGCCATGCGCAAGGATTGGCTTGATAAATTAGGGCTTAAGGCGCCGGAGACGATCGATGAATTCTATGAGGTGACAAAAGCTTTTGCTACAAAAGACCCGGATGGTAACGGAAAACAGGATACGGTAGGCTTTTCGATGGAAATTAGTCCAGGAGGTGCTTTCGGCTTTAAGGGTACCGCAAATTACTTGACTGCCAGCTTCGGGCTTGCGAACAAATGGAAGTTGGAAAACGGTAAACTTGTCCCGATGCAGGTACAAAGTAAAGAGTTGAAGGATTTCATAGGGTTTATGCGTAAGGCGTATGCAGAGGGTGTATTAGATAAAGATTTTCCGATCTTAAAGTCACGTGATTCACTTAATAAGCTAGAGGCTGGAAAATCCGGAGTTGCAAATGTAAATCCTCAGCAGCTTTATATCGAAACCTTACCTCCTTTGATGAAAGTGGACCCTAAGGCTGAACTCGTTCAGATCTTACCGCCCAAAGGACCATCAGGCAAGAGCGGAATGCCGGGCGACCCTACGTCGGATAAAATCGTCATTAATTCGAAGCTTGACCCTAAGAAGCAGCAAAGAATACTGAAAATGATGGACTATTTGTTATCGGATGAAGGT
Organism: Paenibacillus sp. GCM10027630; assembly: GCF_042676305.1. NCBI lineage: Bacteria > Bacillati > Bacillota > Bacilli > Caryophanales > Paenibacillaceae > Paenibacillus > Paenibacillus sp. GCM10027630. Next base: position 137,723 of record NZ_JBHTGY010000033.1, read on the forward strand.
TATGATTTGGTTAAGCATGGCATTGAAGGCGTCCATTATAAGAAAATCTCTGACACCAAATACGAACAGTTGGAGGCATCGACGAAGGACAGACAATTTTTGCTTGTCGGCTGGTTTTTCAAGCGGTTTGATCCGATGTTTTTAATTTATAAATGGATGGATCCTAAGGAGATAGCCACGATCAAATCGTATTTCGATAATAATGAGAAAGTAAAAATTGCAAATGATGGCTTTGGCTTTGTTTCCGAAACGGCAACGAAGGTTGGAACGACCATAGACAAAAAATGGATGGATTCAATGGTCAAAATTATTGTAGGTCAAGAGCCCATAGATGGCATTGATAAAGTGATCGCCGATTGGAAAACAGCTGGGGGCGATGCCATCATTAAGGAAATGAATGAACAGTATCAGAAGCAAAAATAATTCGAACAAAAAGGAGTTAACGCAGTGAGTCAGTCTAATATATTATTGATTATGGTCGACCAATTCCGTTTCGATTGGATGAGCTGCTCGGGTACGGGGTTTGTGGAAACCCCTCATATCGATCGCATCGCTGCGAGGGGCATACGATTTCAACAGGCGGCCTGCAACAGTCCTGTTTGCGGGCCGAGCCGCTGCTCTTTGGCGGCAGGTGTGTATCCTCATCGGGTTGGAAACCTCGAAAATTTCATAAATTATCCTTTGGAGCAGCCCACCTACTATCAAGCTTTGAGACAAGCGGGCTATCGAGTGGCTGTAGTCGGAAAAACCGACTTTCATAAGGGGGATCATTTTTATGGGATGAATGGGAATCTTCCGTTGATGTATCATCTTGGTTTTACGGATCCCCATCAAACCGAAGGTAAAATGAACGCGGCGTTTCGAAGAAGCCAATTGGCTAATTTTGATATGGATCCAGATAACGACAATCATATCGCCGGGCCGTATCAAATCTATTTACTTGAACAGGGTTTATTAAGCGCTTTCGTAGAAGATTATCGTCTACGCTTAGCGAAGTCGAAGGTATGGAAAGCATGGCCGTCGCCTCTTCCGGCGGAACACTTTCATGATAGTTATATCGGCCGTAAATCATGTGAATTTTTGGAGCAAGTCTCATCGGAAGCGCCATGGCATTTATTCGTAAGCTTCGTCGGGCCGCATGATCCATGGGACGCTCCAGTCCAGTACGTGGAGGCCTTCCTGGATAAGACATTTCCCGATTCTATTAAGGATACTCTTGAGAATAAGCCAGAGTGGATTAAGAAAAAGGTTAAAAAGCAGACAGAAGGGATGTCTGAGCAGGATGTAAACCAGGTTAAGCGGCATTATGGAGCTGCAATCAAGTTGATTGACGACTGGGTAGGGAATATGTTGGATAGTTTGGAACAGAAGGGATTATCGGATAAAACTGTGGTCATCTTCTGCGCGGATCATGGAGAGATGATGGGGGATCACGGTTTATTTCAGAAAAGCACGATGTATGAGGGAGCTTTACGCATTCCCCTTATTATTGCCGACCCGAGGGAAAACAGGACCGGAACAAGTGGAGCACTTGCGGAATTAATGGATCTGCACCCAACTATTTTGGATTTAGCAGGTGTGGAGTACATGCAGAGTCGTTTAGACGGTAAATCACTGGTTCCGCAAATTAAATTTGAAACCGAGCATCATAAAGATTATCAATTTAGCGAACTGAATAATGTCCGTATGATTTTTGATGGCAGGTACAAGTTTATCGAGAATCATAACGACTTAAATGAATTATACGATCTTCAGAACGATCCGCATGAGCTAGTAAATATCATACAAGATTGTCCTGAGCTGGCAAAACGCTTAATGATTAGTATGATGCTGCTAAGAAAATAGGGAGGTGCTGATCATGAGTGTTTCTTTGGTAACCAAAGCAGCAAACAAAAAGAACGAGTGGAAAGATTGGAAGCGTGGTTTACCGATATACTTGATGATTATACCCGGGTTGCTGTTCTTTATCATTTTTAAATATATTCCCATGGGCGGTATCCTCATTGCTTTTCAAAATTATGATCCGTTTGATGGTTTTCTCAAGAGCAAGTGGGTAGGCTTTGAGCACTTTCAACGGCTGTTTCAAGATCCTGATTTCTGGCAAATATTCAGCAATACGTTAATTATAAGCGCCTTGAACCTGTTCTTTTATTTTCCTGTGCCCATTATCCTGGCGCTGCTTTTAAATGAGGTACGGCATAGCTGGTTCAAGAAAGGGGCTCAAACTTTAGTTTATGTCCCGCATTTTTTAAGCTGGGTAGTCATTGTCAGTATGACCGCGTTGTTATTTTCCACTCAAGATGGGGGAATTAACAATCTGCTTTCGACTTGGGGTTATGAACGAATCGAATTGATGACTAATCCCGCTTATTTTCGCATGTTGTATTTATTTCAAGTGATATGGAAAGAAGCTGGCTGGAGTGCGATCATTTTTCTTGCAGCGCTTGCCTCAGTAGACCCGACATTGTATGAAGCGGCACGTGTTGACGGCGCAAGTCGACTAAGGCAAATCTGGCATATCAATTTACCGGCACTTCGTTCTACTATTGTTATTCTTTTTATTTTAAGATTGGGACATGTAATGGATACTGGATTCGAGCACATTTTACTCCTTCAGAATTCACTGAATGTCGACATTTCAGAGGTTTTTGATACTTATGTATATCATGTCGGCATTGTGCAGGGAGAATATAGCTATACAACCGCTGTAGGTCTATTTAAAGCGTTTATCGGATTAGGGCTTGTCTATTTGGCAAATCGAGCTTCCCGTAAACTGGGTGAGGAAGGGGTATATTAAAAATGAAAAGAAATTCAAGCACCAAGTCGTACCCATCATTTGATATCTTAATATACCTACTACTGTCTTTAATTTTGCTATGCATATTGCTTCCATGTATATATATCGTTATAAGTTCATTTTCCACTAAGCATGAGATGCTAACAAGAGGCATTTTCCTTATTCCTTATCAATGGACATTGAATTCATATGGTTATTTGTTCAGCAGTCACAATTTTACTACTTCTTATTGGAATGCTTTGCAAATTACTGTGGGCGGGACGGCTGTCAGTATTTCAACCACCACTCTAATGGCCTACGGATTATCCCGAACTTGGTTGAAGGGAAGAAAAGCTTTAAACATCATGGTTATGTTTACGCTGCTATTTAGTGGTGGAATTATTCCCCAGTATTTGCTGACTAGTCAACTCGGCCTGTTGAATAGCTACTGGTCGCTTTTTTTGAATAATGCCATATTACCTTTTAATTTGATCGTAATGAGAAGTTTTTTTCAGAATACGCCCAAAGAGCTGGAGGAATCAGCGCGAATTGATGGTTGTGGAGAGTGGAGATTGTTTTTCCGAGTTATTTTGCCTTTGTCCATGACTTCTGTAGCTACATTTATTATGTTTTACGCGGTGTACTACTGGAATAGTTATTTCCAAGCCATCCTGTTCATTAGTGATTCTCAAAAAATGCCATTACAAGTATTTTTAAGACAAATTATTTTGGAGTCAAGCAATTCTCTCGAAACAACAATAAATGGGTATGAGTATGGTCAGCCCGTGCAGATGGCAGTTGTTGTCGCAGCTTCAATCCCGATGCTGATCATGTATCCATTTTTCCAAAAATATTTCGATAAAGGCATGCTGGTCGGTTCCGTAAAAGGATGATCATAGAGAGCCAATGACATGACATGGTATACTTAAAATGCGTGTTCAAAAGAGTTTTTTGAACAACCTCTAAACATGTAGTGTCGGAGGTCACGGGGCCAATTCATTAAATTACTGGATGGTGTATCTATGTATCAGATCATGGTTGTCGAGGACGATCACTGGATTCGAGCTGCAGTCGGAAAAATGGTTGAACAAAAAGGGGAAGCCTATCAAGTAGTGGCGGAAGCTGGAAATGGGGAAGAGGCTCTTGAGCTTATTTATACGGTTTGGCCAACCATTGTTATTACCGATATTAAAATGCCTGTCCAAGACGGGCTTTGGCTGGTTCAAGAGATCTTTGAGAGGCAACTGCCGATCATATCCATCATTCTATCTGGATACAATGAATTTGAATATGCCCGACAAGCAATTAGGTATAACGTAAGTGATTATTTACTTAAACCTGTATTGGAGGAAGAGCTTAGCAAGGCGTTGGATCAAGCTCGAGAAAGGGTTCCGCAATTCGAAAATTTAAGAAGCTTCTTTTTAATGATTCAGCAGTTTTTCGACAAAATTCAGGACATGGATCCCCAGACGGTTTTTCAAGAGCAAGCTGAAATCGTACAACTGATATCTTGCGCTCCTACGTTACAAGACAGTGAAAAGATCATTTTATTCAAAACGTTTTCCAATAAATATAATGATTTGATTCAAAGTGTGAATCCTTCTTATGAGCGCATAACAATCACTCAAAACAGAATGGAGCACGTAAACCTTCATTTTCTTAGTTTGACGGAGCACTGGCTGACATGCTTTAAGACTCTATTAAATGGAGAGATGCGTCAGATCATCCGTAAAGCATGCGAATACATGCAAGCCCATTTTTTCGAAGATTTATCTGTCTCCGATATGACAAGTCGCTTCCACATTAGCGTGTCTCAGTTTAGCTTGCTATTTAAGAAGTATACAGGACAATCATTTATCATTTATTTAAATACGTTGAGAATAGAAAAAGCAAAGCATCTATTGATGAACGGTGACCTGAAGATCTATGAAGTAGCGGAGAAGGTTGGGTTTAATTCACTGCCACACTTTAATCGTGTGTTCAAACAATTCGCAGGAGTTTCGCCCAAGGAATACAGAAAGTGTATGAGTGTATGAGACTAACCATGAAACAAAGAATAGCTAATATTCACTCCCGATTTTCGATCAAAACAAAGTTGACGGTTGCTTTTCTTCTGGTGGGGCTTCTCACCATTTTAATAATGGGTTATTTATCATACACCTATTACACCGTTGGTATTAAGCGAGATTTTTACCGCATCTCTCAAGAAGCAACGATTCGTCTTAATCATCATATCGAGTTTTATATTTATCAGCTCGCGAAATCGACCTCGTCCGTTGCAAAAGATGAATTAATTCAGAAGTGGCTGCAAGGTGAACAAGGACTTTCCCTGGAACAAATAGCGGATGTTCAAAATCTACTGCGAAAACATGTGGCGCTTAATTACTCCGAGATCGTTGGGATTTTTCTTCTGACTCCGGATGGACGCAAGTTGGCTATGTCTACTTTGGCATCGACATCCATGGATCTATTTAACGATGAACCTTGGTACAATAATGGATTTCCGGAAAAAATTTCGGTTCTTTCGACGCATACGGTAAAGTATTATCCTGGTGACGTGCGTGTCCTTTCGTTAGAGCTACCGATATATAGTATCGCAAATATGGATTATTTAGGGAAGATGGTCATTGATTTTCATTTAGACGAAATTCAACGTACATTCGAAAAGACTAACTTGGCTCCAAAGGGCCAATTCTTTATCGTCTCAGATCAGGACTCGATCGTCTATCATCGAGAATATAAATGGCTAGGGGTTGCCCGCAATGAAACAGAGCTTGGTAAATTGAATCTTTCGGATAATGAAAGTGCATCTATCCAACAATGGGACGGTAAAAAGACCCTAGTTGCTGTGACGAAATCAGCTGAAATCGGCTGGAATTTCGTGTCAATCGTTCCATTTGACGAGATGGCGTCAGCCACAAAAAATACCCCTAATGCTATGTTAATTGCGTTTATGATTATTGCTGTATGTATTATATCGACTGTTCCGTTTTTATCTGGAGCTTTCATGAAGCCGATTGTCCATCTTCGACAAGTCATGGGCAGTGTGGAGCGGGGGGATCTATCCGTTCGGGCTTCCTATATATCGGGTCAAGACGAATTTCAATATTTAAACCGCAGTTTTAACAATATGATTGAGAGAATCGATGACTTGCTGGAGACTGTTTCCACCCTGAAGTTGAAAGAAGTAAGCCTTCAGCTCAGGGAAAAGGAAGCTCTGGTTAAAGCGTTACGAAACCAAATTAATCCTCATTTTTTATATAATTCGTTGGATATTATTAAAAGCATGGCTTATTTGGAGGATATGCCGGAAATTGTAAAGATGGCCCGCAGTCTAGCTGATTTTTATAGGTATACCGCACAGGATACGAATGGGATTGTAAAACTAGAAGAGGAATTATCTCAATTAAAGGATTACTTATCGATTATCCACATCCGTTTTCCAGGGACTTTCCGGAGTAAATTTAGTGTAAATGAAAAATTCATGAATTGCCTGATACCCAAATTAATCATTCAACCTATTGTAGAAAATGCCGTAAAGTATGCAATTGAACCTAAAGAGGGACAAGGGACTATTATTATTAATGCATTCGATGATCATTCCGATCTTGTCATAGAAATAGCAGACAACGGGCCGGGGATCGAAAATAATCGGCTGATCGAGATTGAAAAATCGCTTTCTCAGTTTAATGAAGGCTCTCATTTCGTATATGGAATACAGCAATCACTGGGTATAGCTAATGTGCATGCACGCATAGTTTTAATGCATGGAACAGATTATGGCTTGAGGTTGGATTCTTTCGAGGGTCGCGGGACCGTCGTGTCCATTCGTTTGCCGCTAAATATCATTGAATAATAACGTTAAATATTGGTTGGAGGTAGAACTTTATGCGCGCTATCATGGTCATGTTTGATTCACTGAATCGTCATATGCTCCCGAATTACGGATGTGACTGGACACATGCACCGAATTTTAAACGGCTGGCAGAGAAAACGGTAACCTTTGATAATTGCTACGTCGGCAGTATGCCCTGCATGCCAGCTCGAAGAGATTTGCATACAGGACGTTACAATTTCTTGCATCGGAGCTGGGGACCGATTGAGCCTTTCGATGACTGTATGCCTGAGAGGCTAAAGAATAACCAGGTGTATACACATCTTATAACCGACCATCAGCACTACTGGGAAGACGGGGGGGCTACTTACCATACTCGGTACAGCTCCGTGGAATTCGTCCGTGGACAGGAAGGCGATCCTTGGAAAGGTGAGGTTAAGGACCCTGATATGGCAGAAACGGAAATTCCCCGTCTCAAGGCTCCTGTGTTTCAGAAAATGGCTCGGCAGGATACGATTAACCGCAAGTATATAGAGGCGGAGGAAAACTTCCCTCAGGCGATGACCTTTAATCTGGGTTTGGAATTTATAGAGAAGAACACGGAGGAAGACAAGTGGTTTTTGCAAATCGAAACGTTCGATCCGCATGAGCCTTTCTTCAGCTGCCAGCATTACAAGGATTTATATCCTCACGCCTATAATGGGAAGCATTTCGACTGGCCACCTTATTATTTTGTACAAGAATCTGAGGATGTCGTTCAGCATGGCAAATATCAATATGCGGCTCTGCTTAGTATGTGCGATCATTACTTAGGACGTGTACTTGATCTGATGGATCAACATGATATGTGGAAGGATACCATGCTGATTGTCAATACTGACCACGGCTATCTACTCGGTGAACATGGCTGGTGGTCAAAGTCGGTGATGCCGCTGTATCAGGAAATTGCCCACATACCTTTTTTTGCTTGGGATCCTCGATTGGGTATTAAAGGGGAGAGAAGATCGGCTCTTGTCCAAAATGTCGATGTAGCCCCAACGCTGCTTGAATTTTTCGGGGTGCCCCTTCCGGAAGGGATGAGTGGAAAGCCATTGAAGGATACGATCCTGACGGATGCTAAAATCCGGGATGCAGCTCTGTTCGGCTTCCACGGCAGCAGTGTTAACATTACAGACGGGCGGTATGTGTATATGAGAGGCCCGGTATCTCCGGACAACGGTCCTTTATTCGAATATACGCTTATGCCTACGACCATGAGGAGCTTTTTTGCCTTGCAGCAGCTTCAAAATATAGAACTGCAGGAGCCATTTGCTTTCACCAAAGGCTGCCAAACCATGAAAATTCGTGCAGGGTCAGGCAGGGTGAGCCCTTTTCAATACGGATCGAAGCTCTTCGATCTAGCGAGCGATCCGCAACAAAGCCAAGAAGTGGAAGATAGCGACACCGAATTGCGACTGATTCACAGGATGGCCGAGCTGATGAGTGAAAACGATGCTCCGCTGGAACAATATGAGCGGTTAGGCATACCTAGGGATGGAATCTTGGACGTCTCCCAATTAACCGAGCAGAAAAAAGAAGTAGAGCAAGCCATCGAGATTCCGGTCCTACAGGAGCTTTCTTGGACGCGGGGAGCTCAGCTTCAAATGTGGACGCTTCTTAATACGATACCAAAGGAAATGCGAGATCAGACTCTAGAGAGCTTTAAGCAATATGTAACCGATGCAGCCCTTATGAACATTGAAGAAGAAGTCATTCTTGGTTTTATCAACGTGATGCTGCCTTCTGAAAGAAGAGAAATGGCCTTATACTTTATCAGGCTGGCGGGGCGTACTAGTTAGATAAATCATGGGAATAGAGGGAAAATGGCTTTACTTGTGACAATGACAAATCTTACTTCTAATGCCGTACGAGTTGATATTGCTAAACATGGAGTAGTTTGCCGTAGCAGCAGACTGCTCCTATACTATTGAATATACGAGCATTTTTTGTTAAAAGGTATAATAAATACTAAGGAGGTAAAGGTAGGAGTAATATATGCTACCTCTATACTAATAAAGCTATATTGTCTTCAATTGATCATTCTGCAAAATTCGTACTAGCGACAAGAGCTCTGGTTCAGATAATATTTTTTAGACAACGTAAACCCCGAATGGAAAGACACATTCTTAAGTGTCACACCTCTAAATGAAACCCCTTTCAGCACAACCTTGCCGAAATTGACGCCGATAAAGTTTTGCCCGTCAAAACACAGACCTCGCAGTGCACTCCCTGAAAATTTCCCTTTATGCGCAATAACACCAGCAAAGTCGCTCTTAGGTAGATTTGCTTGCGCTAAAGTTTCTTACCACCTGCCACTCCAGTGAAACCTCTCTAGAATAAGTTTTCAAGCACGCGTTTTGTATACTCCCAGTTGCTATTGTTGCGGCGTAAGTCGCCTTACCCTTTTGGGTATGTCCGATCAGCAGGTTGGATGCAATTTTGTTCTCGCTCATATAATCACCACCGCATTTTTATAATACGAAAGCTACTATGACTATCAAGGTAGTGTGTCAAATGAAATAGTTTGATTGAAAATTTTATTATCTATTTATAATGAAAACTAATAAATTCGGTCTATAATGATTATATTTCAGCTCCATATGGACAAAGGTTAATATATGTATATTGTTTGTAACGACCTAACCCAATATATTTAGCTTTGTAAGTGCTTTCATAATCGCTAAGAAGGGAGATGCAATTGCTCGTTATTAGTTATTGATTTTTCCCGAACGTGTTTACCTATCAACAGGCAGCCGTAGTTGGTGCACTGACAGATGAAACACTGCTTGGCAGAGTTTTTATTCTGGTGCCGTCGATCCGCCCGCAGCCACGGCGCCATAGGGAAGGGAGAAGTATTGATTATTGCGGGTGTGAAGGATCAGCCTTCAAATATAAATAGCTTAGGGGTGTATGTATGATTGTAGTAAAGAGAGTAGTCAACATTCTGATCAGCGTTCTTCTTGTGCTCAGTATGTTCCCGACAATGGGGTTTGCCGCGACAGGCGACAGTGTAGCTGCACCCACAGGTACTGCGAGCGCAGGCACTTGGTTTGAAACTGCGCATGCCACTTGGACAGGCAAATCCGTCGGTGGATACCGGGCTTACGTCCGGACTTTGGGCGCTAAAGACTGGAGAGATAACAGCCCAATCGCAGGCTGGCTTGTGGACTGGAAAGAAGTGGACGCCCAGCTTGTTCGCAAGGTGGATCCTGCCCGCAACACCTGGCGTGTGGATATTCCCGGCCTTCCCAGAGGAGAATACGAAATCCAAGTCAGGGCGACTGACGGGACGACCGTTCTTCACTCATTCACCAATCTTAAAACGTGGTCTTTCCCGCGTAATGGCGCAGCGTTTGTGCCTTCCAACGAAAATACTTTCGAAGGAAGCCACACTTTTGCTCTCGATGGGGCCATAGGTGGATATTTGCCGGATGGCAGAGTGAATCCCAATGCTATCATAATCTATGTAACCCATGAAAATATGAGGGAAACCCTTCCTGCGAATGTATTTACAGCAAACAGAGGATCTACTGCAAATGCGAGAACACCTCTTGTCATTCGCTTCTTAGGTACTGTAGGCTCTTTTGAAACGGTCAACTCAACCGTTGCCAACTCCGGCACGGTAGGACCTCCGGGGTTAAACGCCAACCGTATGATTCAGGTCGGTCAGGGCAACGGCAATGTAACCTTAGAAGGTATTGGCCCCGACGCGACGATCTTTGGCTGGGGTATAAGCACCAGTGGTGCCCACAACGTGGTATTTAGCAACCTCAACTTCGACCAGTGGCATGACGACGCCATAGAGATTAATGGCACCAGCGCGACTGTAAGGGCTTCCAATGTATGGGTGCATAACTGTACATTTGGATACGGGCAGAACAAGTATCTCACTCTGAATCAAGACCCTGACCAGGCAAAGGGTGACGGCGCGACAGATATAACGAACCACGCAAGAAACTATACGGTTTCTTACAATAAATATGCCGGAAGCAGCAAGGTCTTGCTGATAGGTGGCGGCACCGGTTCAATGAGCCCTCACTATGGCACCTTACACCACAACTGGTTCTTGGGCTCGGAGGAAAGGACCCCCCGTGTGCGGAACGGCAGGGTTCACGTGTTTAATAACCTGTATGAAGATATTCAGGGGCATCCGTATCATGATACTCTCTTAAATAGAAATACGGGTTATGGTATCGGCGCGGCCCACAATGCCACCATATGGGCGGAAGGCAATATCTTTGAGAACGTCAACTTCCCATTCCTTAGAAGCCGCCAGGGTCATGCAAGGGGTAATGATCCCATTGATTCTACTACTGGAAGTGGATATAACCATTTCTTTGGAGACGCTCCCGGCTTTATCATCGCAAAAGAGGATGTAACTGAAGGTGACTTCCCTAATAGTGTAGATGGTTTTAGACGCTCCTCAGATTATATGACCGGTCTTACAGAAACAGGTCTTCAAGAGCTCAGGGCTGCTGCTCTAAGCCTTCAGCCAAATGTTCTTGACGAAGCTTCTCGGAAGTACTATGACCCGAAGCTGGACATTGGCGTAGTGGTTGCTGCGGGTTCAACTACGACGAATCCGAATATATCCACAACCCCAGCAGCGCAATTGGATTGGTCATTTAGGCCAAACCGTACTGGCGTATGGCCAACAGAAACCTCGGAACAAGTGGGAGCTTTGAGAAACGAGATTGAGACCTATACCGGCGCAATGCCTGCAATGACACCCAATTCGGCTCCTGCGGCTCCTGCAATTTCAAGCGTCAAAATCAACGACGAAGTGCGTTCTGCTTTCGGTGGGTCATTTATACCTGCTCCCGGCAAGATTGTTGTCTATAAAGATACCTTTACAATCAATTGGGTTTCCAAAGATGTTTTGACAGACCACTATGAAATTCAGTGGGATAAGGGAAGTAACAATTGGGAAACAATTGGAACCGTTCAAGCGAATTCCAGACCAAACACCTTTATCACCCAAAAGATAGACCAATTCGCCAACTTCAAAAGCATTTTGGCACAGGCCGACAACAGGAACGGAACATATGCCTTTAGGATAAAGGCGGGCAATTCCTTCGGAGAAAGTGATTGGTCTAATATTTACGCGATAAGCGGCGATGATCTGTTGGTAACGTTTAACACCGACGGCGGTAGCGCGGTTGCTCCACAACGCGTGCGTGTCGGTGACGCAATCGCGGTTCCAGCGCGTCCTAAAAAGGACGGTTGGGTTTTTGTGGGCTGGTACAGGGATAAAACCACCAGTGTCCATATGTGGGACTTTTTGAATGAAAAAGTGGCCGGTTCCACGGAGCTGCACGCAAAGTGGGTCAAGGTGGACGCGACGCATCGCCTGCTGAACGCCTACGCCTCGGCCGAAGAGCTTGAAAGCCCTTACGTCGCGGCGACGCTGCAGACATTGGGAACGCTGTCCGCAAACCAACGCGACCTGACGCTGCCCGCAGGCACGACGGTGTACGTAGCCCCCGGCGTGTACTGGACGGATTTGACGTATAAGGAAGGCGGCGTGATTGCAGGTCCGAATATCGGGCTCAGCATTCAGGGCCAAAACATATCTTTCCTCGGCCTTACCGAGGACGCTACAGACACGATCATCAGCGGAAACCGCGGCGAGGGGGGCGAGACCGGCTTAGGTGCGAACGGCAGCTGGTATACGCTTGGCATCTCTACGGGCTTCCACAGCGAGAACATCACAATCGCAAACTACGCGCAGGAGGATTTGGTTTATCCGCGCGATCCTTCGCAAAATATAAAAAAGCGGATAGACTCCAAAAACCACGCCGAGGTTTTAACGAGAGCCAACGGCAGCACGGGCGCGCCCGACAAGCTGTACTTTAAAAACACGAGGTTCGTCGGCTATTTGAACATGATGCTTAACCTTGCGCCTACCCGTGCGTATTTCTTAGACAGCTTTTTCCAATTAACCGACGACTCCATTTTCGCCGGTGGTGTCAATGTGTACGAGAACAGTACCTTCCACTTCTTCGGCAACCACCCGTCCGTAAGCGGCGCCGGTAACGGCGGCATCAACGCGCTGCTGGGCAGCAAAATCATCGGCATGCCGCAAATGACTAGTACGGATCTTTACCTTGCTAAGCAGTCCAACGAAATCGGCCCTAACGCGAACGGTATCTTCGCCATCATCGATACTGAGTTCACCGGCCGGATCGAATCTGTCGAGTGGGAAAACGTGGTACGCGAGGACGCTCGCCACTTTGTGTCGAACAACACAATCGGCGAAGGAAAAAGGCCGCTCGTAATCAGCCCGTCCCAGCCGCAAACTTCCGTCACGCTTACTGGAAACGCCCTTAAGGCTTTTAAGGTCGGCGAGGAATACAACGTGTATAACCTCTTAAAGGGTAATGACAATTGGGATCCTAAAGGCCAGAACAACGCGGAGTGGGCACCTTACGCCAACCTGCCGTATCGATTCTTAGTCGGAGCAACGGGTAAAACCATGTATTCCGACAAAGTAGACAACACCAACAAGGCCGTTTTGACGCCCGCCGCGGCTCCGGCGACTTCCGTCGACGTAAAGAATACCGTTTGGACGTATGATACGAATCTGTTGAATGGCACAGTCGACGCCGCGACCGGCGTAATTACGCTGACCGCCAAGCCCAACAATACTCGCGCTATCGTTAAGACGATTGTGACGGGCACGCTTCCGAGCGGTATCTCGGCCGGCGCGACGCTGTACATCCGCCCGACGCCCGTCCCCGCGCCTGTTGTTACGGCGCCCGCGATCGCTATCAGCAAAAACCTTGCGACGCTCAGCTACACGCTAGATCAGCTCGAAAACAAGGATACCTCCGTCATCGAATGGTACCGCGAGACGGGGCCCGATACTACGAACGGCATTCATATCGGCACGATGCGTAACGATGTTAAAGATTTATTCGTAGACGATCCGTATAAAAATTATGCGCTTAATAAGTACGACGTAGGGTACTACCTGCGAGTCGTTATTTCACCGAAGTATGAGTTCAGCTCCGCCGGCGCCCCCGTCACGGTATACTCCCAGCGTGCGGTCACGACGGCCGACGTAACGGAAACGTCGTTATATACCGACTTTAAGAATTTGTATTTTACCAATGAAGACAATACCGCCACGAAGGGCAGATGGTTCTTTGATCGCGTGAGCGGTACAGGAGTGCCGTGGGGATGGGGTATTGGAAGCAACGGCACAGATAAGATTTGGGGCCTTCAGAGCAATTCCAACGGTACGAACACCAGATTCGTGTTCGGTCAACCCGGCAGCTACGGCAACATGTCGCTGAACCTGAACTACTCCACAAGTAAGGTAGAGGGCCAGGGCTTCGGCGGCAACGGTAACTTCATGGATATCTATGTTAAATATGATCCGGCGACCCGCAAGGGATACGGCCTGCACGTAGAACGTACCGCTGCCGGCGGCTCTAACGCTACGATATGGATGCTGTATAAATATGACGGTACCGATCAAACACCGTTGAGCGAGCCCCTTAAGACAGTCGCGTTTATGCCAAAGAGCACCATTACCGTTTCCGTAACGGGCAGCACCCTTCGCGTACAGGGCTCGACGCTGTCCGAGAAGACGCCGCTGCAAACCGAACAAAATCTGCCTAATTCGGTTGACATCTCGTGGACGGATGATACCGGCGCTTTGGGTAAGAACATTTTCGGCGGCTTCGGCATCCGCATTAACAACTCTGGCAACTCCTCTTACGAATACGGCAACACGGGTACCAATAATACCGTCATGCTGCACAACGTGCGAGTAGATGCCTCCGAACTTGCTTCAACTGATACGACAGCACCGGTTTGGCCTGCTGGAAGTACGCTCACTGCAAGTAACACAACCCAAACAGGGACAACACTTACATGGACAGCAGCAACAGATAATGTAGGGGTTACAGGCTACAAAATATATAACGGTTCGTCCCTTTTGCAGACAGTAACATCAAATGTATATTCATATGCAGTAACAGGGCTCACCGCGGGTACATCCTATACCTTCAGTGTAAAGGCTGTAGATAATGGAAATAATTTGTCAGAAGCAAAAACGGTTAGTGTTACGACTCTTGCTTCAGCTGATACGACAGCACCGGTTTGGCCTGCTGGAAGTACGCTCACTGCAAGTAACACAACCCAAACAGGGACAACACTTACATGGACTGCGGCAACAGATAATGTAGGGGTTACAGGCTACAAAATATATAACGGTTCGTCCCTTTTGCAGACAGTAACATCAAATGTATATTCATATGCAGTAACAGGGCTCACCGCGGGTACATCCTATACCTTCAGTGTAAAGGCTGTAGATAATGTAAATAATTTGTCTGAAGCAAAAACGGTTAATGTTACCACTCTTGCTTCCACTGATACGACAGCACCGGTTTGGCCTGCTGGAACTACGTTCACTGCAAGTAACACAACCCAAACAGGGACAACACTTACATGGACTGCAGCAACAGACAATGTAGGAGTAACAGGCTATAAGGTATACCAAGGCTCAACACTGCTTACAACAGTGACGAGCGCAGTAAACAGCTTTAATGTAACAGGGCTCACGGCAGGAACCACCTATACTTTCGCAGTACAGGCTGGGGATGCGGCAGGCAACTGGTCTACCAGCGGGCCGAACGTGACGGTGACAACAGAGGTGATCCACCGATCGGGACGCAGTTCCACAACGTCGGCAGACCCGGCAACGCCAGCATCACCATCTTCACCAGGAACACCGGCAGAACCGACAACGCCAGCATCACCATCTTCGCCAGAAACACCGGCATCAGTGGTATCGACTACCCCTGGCCAACCGGTATTCGATCTGAGCAAACCCGAGTCGGTTTCCGTATTGAAGGAGGTTTTGAAAGAAAAATTAAAATCTTCTAATGAATCTGTAACGTTCAAAGATGTATCCGAACATTGGTCAGCTGAAAGTATAAATGTGTTCTCGAAGCTTGGGCTTGTTAATGGTTACGAGGATGGCACATTTAAGCCGAATGCTCCTATTACTCGCGGAGAGTTTGCTGCTATCGTTGCCAAAACCTTCAATATCGGTACTGGCGAATTGAAGGCTGCTCAGTTTAGTGATATCAACGGAAGCTGGGCTAAAGAAGCGATCTTGGCACTTGCATCAAATGGTATCATCAACGGATATGAAAATGGCACATTCTATCCTGAAGCTAACATCACCCGTGCAGAAATGATCGCCATTATCGCCAGAATCATTAACCTGACTACAGTTCAAGGAACAAGCAACACTGCGTTTACCGATATCGGCGATTCGTGGAATAAAAACCAGATCGAAGCGGCAACAAAGGCCGGCATTATTAACGGTGCGGGTGAAGGTTCCTTTGCTCCGGACAAAAACTCGACTCGTGCCGAAGCATTGACCGTATTGCTTCGCTCCTTAAAATTGAACCCTGAAATTGCTTCTTTGATTAATTCTTTGAAATAGAAACAAAACAAAAAAGGTGTTGGGGTATTTTACCCCGGCACCTTTTTTAAGTACGCCCAGCAGGGACGTCATCTCTAGGGTGAAAGTCCTGAACGGGGGGGCTGGCGAGCGTCTACTATAGCCAAGAACAAAGGTGTCCATCGTGAGGTGGAATCCGAAGGAAGCTGGAGGCAAACTTCCACCCGAGAAACACGAACTTAATCAGTTACAAGGAATGGACTTTATTTATTAAGTAGGATAATATTTTTTTGCCATTTTATATAACAGAAATAAGTTGTATAACCATTATCTGGTATTTTTAATCAGGAGAGGCATTTAGCAGTTTACCATGCATGATTCTCGAGCAAAAGTTTTTCCTCAATGTTGAGACCAGCAACGTCTGAATGAAAGCGCTTATAATTAAGTTTACATACAAAAAAACGTTTGCTATAATCATATTATCTTAATCATTAAAGTATATAGTGAAGTACGGGAAGCACATCCTTGAAAAGCTTGAATTCAATGTTGCTGACTGAGAAGAAATTGGAGAGACGGATTACGGAATTGCTGCAATACGGAGTTGGACCAGATGGTTGCCCGCGTTGATGTGATTGGTGTCATTGATCAAGTCGATAACGGAGGCGTGAACAATATTGGTCGGTTCAAGGGAAACTGATTGTCGTCAATAGCCGCAACAGAATTGAAACTTATTTCACGGATGGATTGTAAAAACCAATGAAAGTCTAGGTCATGCGAAGTATAAATAAGAATTTCTCTCTCCTACAAGAAAGTCAACACGAATAGTTACAGCAGGGTTCAATTGTCGGATCAAGTGGGCAAACCCTGCTGTATTTGTTTAGGTCGTACTTTGATGCAATTGCATTTTGTGGTGAGAAACTTTGTTCCTTATTTTTTCAAGGGGGAATTGAAATGAAAGCTGTTGTCAACTATCAATCCGGAGCGGGAATGGTTAAAGTATGTGACGTCCCGGCACCTCTTGAATTGAGGCCGAAAGACGTATTGATTCAAGTGAAAGCTGCAGGTGTCTGCGGTAGCGATCTGCATATGTATCACGATATACAGGGCTTTCCAGTTAAAAGGCCGGTTACGCTCGGTCACGAATATTCCGGTATTGTATCAGCCGTAGGCTCCGAGGTCACCCAATTTAAACAGGGAGACCGCGTCGTTAGTGAAACTCCTGCCTATATATGTGAAACATGCATTTATTGCCGTACCGGTCAATATAATCTTTGTCCGGATCGTCGGGGGTTTGGCGTACTCGAAGACGGTGCAATGGCTGAATATGTAAAAACAAGAGAAGCCATCGTTCATCATGTGCCTGACAATGTTTCTTTTGAGAAAGCGGCTATGACAGAACCTACCTGCGTTGCTTATAACGCGGTGGCCCATCATTCCCACATTCGCCCCGGCGACTATGTTGTCGTATTCGGGCCGGGACCGATAGGTTTAATGTGTGTCCAAATCGCTAAACTGTTTTCGCCCGGAAGACTGACCGTCGTGGGAACCAGCAAGGATAAAAATCGTCTGGAAATCTCGAAGCAATTCGGAGCGGATACCGTTATTGTTGGCGATGAACAGGATGTGGTCAAAGAAATTCTCTCATTCGGAGACGGATTCGGCCCTGATCTGGTGCTTGATGCTGTGGGGATATCCACAACGCTAAAGCAAAGTATTGAAGTCGTTCGACCGGCCGGACAAATAACAAAGATTGGATGGGGTCCGGCTCCGATTGGATTTTCCCTAGATCCATTAATTCAAAAAGCGGTTCGTCTTCAGGGCTCCTTCAGCCATAATTATCCGATGTGGGAAAAAGTGCTGTTGATGATGGGCACTGGCGAGATTGATCCGCTACCTATGACGAAGTCGTATGGTATCGATCAATGGAAAGCAGCTTTTGATGAAATGGATTCCCTAGTACATGCCAAGTCCATCATTTTACCCCATTCATAAAACTTAGGAGTGAAGCAAATGGAGCCTATTGTACAAATTTCACTGGATCTAACCAACATTAAGGATGCGCTCGAAATGGCCAAAATCGCCGTGGAAGCCGGTATTGATTGGATTGAAGCAGGCACCCCGCTGCTCCTTGGCGAAGGACTTCACTCCGTAGAGGCACTGAGGAAAGAGTTCCCAAATCACCCAATCGTTGCAGACTTAAAAACGATGGACGGAGGTTATTTGGAAGCGGAGATGATGGCAAAAGCAGGTGCAACCCATGTCGTGGTAATGGGAGTTGCCCATCCAGCTACAATCCGAGCGGTTGTGAAAGCAGCCAAAGATTATAACATCCAAGTAATGGGGGACATCATGGCTAGCCCGGATAAAGTGGCTTGTGCCAAAATGCTTGAAGCGAACGGTGTTGATTATATCATCGTTCATACGGGCTTCGACGAAAGAGGAGAAGACCCAGAACGAAATCCGTTTGATCATCTTCATGAGGTGGTAAATGCCGTCTCCATTCCTGTTCAGGCTGTAGGCGGTCTTTCCGTTGCACAAGCGGCTGAAATGCCTAAACACGGTGCCCCATTGGTAGTGGTCGGTGCTCCTCTTGTCATCGATAAGAAAGAGTTCCGCCCAAGTACAGACAAATCCGAATTAAAAGCCATATTACAGGACCTTGTAGCTAAAGTGAAGACCGCCTAAGAAAAGAGGGGTTGGAAATGAACGCGGGAGATCGAGCGAAAATAGCTGTATTTCCAAAAGGATATATCGAAGAATTATCCAACGGATCCATGTCATTGGAAGAGTGGATTGAAATGGCCGGCACACTCGGTGCAGACGGCTTGGAATTATATCCGCTATTTCTTAAGCGACAAGATGAGGATTATTTGCAATCCATAAAGGAAGCGGCGGCAAAACAAGGCTTGGACATTCCGATGATGTGTGCCTCACCA
This sequence comes from Paenibacillus sp. GCM10027630, assembly GCF_042676305.1. NCBI lineage: Bacteria > Bacillati > Bacillota > Bacilli > Caryophanales > Paenibacillaceae > Paenibacillus > Paenibacillus sp. GCM10027630. The sequence goes on from NZ_JBHTGY010000033.1 coordinate 156,730, forward strand.
GATTTTACCCATCACGATGCCTCATTTCGGACGCAAGAAATTGTCAAAATGAAGCAAATGATCGATGTAATAGCTTTTCTGGGTCCGAAGCAATTCCGAAGCTGCCGGGTACTGTCAGGGCAGAAACGGCCTGAAGTATCTAGAGAAGATGGGATTCGTTGGACAGTTGAGTGCATCGAACAACTGATTCCATATGCTGAAGAGAAACAGGTTTTCTTGGTGATGGAGAACCATTACAAGGACGGATTTTGGATTTATCCCGAGTTTGCCCAACAATCCGATATATATTTGGCGATCATACGGCAAATATCTTCTCCATGGTTCGGTGTCAACTATGATCCTTCCAACGCGATTTTCGCCGGGGAAGATCCATTAATACTATTAAATGAAGTCAAACACAGGATGATTACGATGCATGCGAGCGATCGCTACTTGAAGGCAGGGTATACCCTGGAAGATTTGAAGGAGTATTCCTTGCAGGGCTATTCCGAAGCATTGGCTCATGGGGTGATCGGGAAGGGCATGAACGATTACAATGCCATTTTCACAGAGTTGCAAAGCGTTCGTTTTCGAGGCTGGATTTCGATTGAAGACGGAGTAAACGGTCTTGAGGATTTGCGCAATTCTGTTATTTTCTTGAGGGAAAAAGTTTCCGAATATTTGATGTAATAACAGTAATCGGGTTTGAAAAGGAGAGCAACCATGAAGGCATTTATGATACATGAGCCCCATAATTATTCCATTGTGGAAGCTCCTGTCCCAGAACCGGGGGATGGAGAGGTGCTTGTTCGTTCCATGTATGCCGGCATATGCGGGACGGATGTGGAGTTGGCGAAAGGGATGGTTCGCGCTGATGCAGTTAACTACCCGTGCATACCTGGACATGAATGGAGTGGAATCATTGAAAAAGTCGGAGCCAGTGTCACCGGCCTCAAGCGCGGGGACAGAGTCGTTTCTGAAGGCGTGCAGCATTGTGGATATTGCAGGTTTTGCAGGCAGGGGCAAAGCAACCTTTGCGAGAATATGAAGGAATTGGGCTTCACCATTCCGGGCGGGTTATCGGAGTATGTGGTTGCAAATGCCAGAATGGTTCATCGTCTGCCGGAGGATTTTCCTTTGGATATGGCCGCTTTGATTGAGCCGACAGCAGTAGTCACCCGAGGGGTATGGCGTGCAAAACCAAAACCAGGTGAGACGATTGCAGTGATCGGTCCCGGTACCGTCGGTCTCTTGGCGATTATGATTTCTAAGATGTTTTCACCGCGTAAAATAATTCTGATCGGAGTTACCGACGAATCCTTAAAGCTTGGCCAAAGTCTGGGTGCTACAGAAATCGTAAATTTAACACTAGAAGAAGCAGCAGACAGGGTGTCCAAGTTGGAAGATGGGTTGGGAGCCGATATCGTGTATGAATGTGCGGGAAAAAGCAGTGCTGTGGGTATGGCCTTCTCCATCGTTCGCAGGGGCGGGAAAGTCGTTCTACTTGGTGCAGCCGGCAAGGATGCGAAAATGGAGCTTTTCAGTGACATATTTCATGTGAAGGATCTCGAAATCCACGGGATTCTATCTTACACCAAAGAGACTTGGCAGGATGCTGTTAATCTCGTTACCAATCGCCTGATCCCCGTAGATAAATTGATTCAGCATCGATTTTCGCTTGGAGAGGTTGATAAAGCACTCGATGTTTTGGATTCCGGGAAAGGGATAGGGAAAACGCTGATCGAGCTTACCTAATAATATTCGAAAAGATTGAATGTTAAAATTTGAATTGAGGAGACAGAACCGTGACAAAAACAATTCGTGTTGGAATTATAGGCAGCGGAAGCGTCGCTAGAGCGCATGCGGCCAATTACAAAGCACTTCCAGGAGTAGAGATTGTCGGGGTGGCGGATATTGTTCCCAGCAAAGCGAAGGAATTTATCGAGGTTAGACAGTTGAACGGTGCTTCAGCGTTCGAAAATCACCTCGATCTACTGAACGAAGATATTGATGCCGTCAGCGTATGTACGCCGCATGTCGCGCACCATCGTACAACAGTCGATGCACTTCTCGCAGGTAAACACGTGCTCGTTGAGAAACCGATGTGCTCCTCTTTGGAGCAAGCGGTGGAAATGGTTGAGGCCGGCAAAAAATCCGGGAAAATATTTACGGTTGGTTTCCAACCGCGTTATGACCCTAACCATAAGGCAATGAAAGAGATCGTAGAATCGGGGCAGCTCGGTAAAGTGTATTATGTTCAGACTGGTGCCGGTCGCAGACGCGGTATGCCTGGCGGAACGTTTATAAGCAAAGAAATATCGGGTGCTGGAGCAATATTCGACATTGGCTGTTATTCCCTTGATATGGCATTGAACACCATTGGTTATCCGAAACCGCTCACTGTTTCAGCCTATACGTCTAATTACTTCGGAACTAATCCGAAATATCACAATCAATCGGAAAAATTCGAAGTCGATGATTTCGGCGTTGCAATGATCCGTCTTGAAGGAGACATCCTTCTCAACTTCAAAATCTCTTGGGCGATGCATGCCGATTCCTTTGGGCCGACTTTGTTCCTTGGTACGGAAGGCGGTTTGAAAGCAAATCCATCGGGGCAGACATGGGATAGTCCGGTTGAAAGCATGACCTTGTTCCATGACCTGCTAGGACACCAAACAGACACGTCGATTCCGGTTAAACAGCATAAAATTGATGTATTTCATGAAAAAATTCGCGATTTTGTAGAGGCAATCCGTGAAAACCGTTCTGCTCCGATCCCGGGTGAACAAATTATGATCAACCAAGCAATTCTTGACGGTATTCTCCGTTCTTCTAAACAGGGCCGGGAAGTTGAAGTTCATATTCCCAAATTTTAAATGGCTATTGGATTCGAGTGTTCCACACCAAGACGGGATGGGATCTTTACGGGCTGAAACCGTTATTCAAATATGATAGAGAGGACTAGATGATCATATGAAATGGAAAATCGGTATGCGTATTCCCCGAATGATTGGAGAGCAAGGCTTTGATAATACCGCGAAATGGGCGGCAGGTGTAGGACTCGATGTACTGGATATCGGGGGAACCGAATTGGCTGCAAAGAAGGAAATATGCGATCGATACGGCCTGGAGATCGGTTCCGTAGATGCGAGCCTTGTCGGCCATTTGCTGAGTGCGGACGAGAGCAAGCGAGAAAATGCTCTTGAGTCCATCAAGAGACAAATGGATGATATGGCATCTATCGGGGCAAGCGTCATGTTTATGTGCCTCGTTCCAGAAGACCGTAAAATGCCGCGTAACGAAACATTTGCCATTTGGAAGGAAACCTTTCCTGAAGTCGTCCGGTACGCAGAACAGAAGGGAGTGTATATTGCCATCGAAGGATGGCCGGGCCCGAGTCCGGAACTTCCTACGATTGGTTGTACTCCGGAGATGTGGCGCGCCATGTTCGAAGCGATCCCTTCCAAGCATTTCGGACTGAACTACGACCCTTCTCATCTCGTTTGGCTTCGCATCGACTATTTGCGGGCTTTGTCGGAATTCGGGGAGCGGATAAATCACTGTCATGGCAAGGATACGGAAATTTTGTACGAGGAGTTATACAATTCCGGTGTTATATCGCCGACCTTTGGCTCGAAATATCACTATTGCGGCGGCTCCTGGAGGTATACCATTCCGGGTCACGGAACGGTGGAGTGGGATAAAGTAGCGGTTCGGCTCGATCGTCTCGGCTACAAAGGAGCGATTTGCATCGAACTTGAGGATCATCGGTTCCATGGTACCATCGAGAATGAACAGCAAGGTATTGTGAAAGCCTACGAACATTTGACGAAATACTTTAAGTGATTTTTATAAAAAGACCCTAGGTTTTGACAAGGTGAGTGTTTCCACATGAAATTATCTTATTGATTAAGTAGAAAGTGTGAAAGGAGGCGCACCTGTGTACAAAATGGAGCAAACCTACGATTTGGAACGGTTAATCCAACAAAACCTGCATATTCACACTACGTATTCGCCTTGTGCCAAACCTGAAATGCTTGCTCGCGATATCGTGAACATGGCAGTGAAGGACGACATTCGGGTTATCGCGTTCACCGATCATTATAACAGTGGAGATTTTCCAATACTGGACACGAATCGCAAGTTAAAGAAACAAGCGGAGGAATGCGGTACGGATCTAAAAGTTTTATACGCCGCTGAGTTGTCGGCATACGGTGTCGGCAAATTTCTCGATACACCTGACATTAATGAAGCTTTGGATTATCGCCTATATGCCTACAATCATTATCACCTCGATTACTGGGAGCACCCCGAAGACAAGTCACCGCGAGGGTATGTGCAGCATGCGCTGCAAGTACTGGAGTCGTTATTTGCTGCGAGTCGGGCTGATTGCATCGCCCATCCTTTTATCGGCCGATTTATTCATTGTTTCGAAGACAAGACACTCGTTACGAAGGAGATCACTGATAACGAACTGGGGGATATACTGGAAAAGGGGAAACGAAGCCAGGTTGCCTGGGAATTGAACGTGCCGGCTTTGTTCGCAGATCCGGAATTTTCAAAGCGATACTGGCGTATAGGCAAAGAGGTTGGCGTTGTGTTCCATTTGGGTACTGACGCCCATTCGATGGCCGCCGTCTCGACGTCCCAGTACTTGGAGCGATTGAAACAGTTATTGGAGTAAATAGGGATCCTATGGCGAATCACGCCTCCAGATACGTCGCTACAGGGGGGAATCATGCTGCGTCGAGCGGCTGACTCTAAATGTATAAGCAATTATCTTAATCAATAAGAATACAATGTGGAAGCTAAGTAAGAACTATAGGCTGTAACGCGTATATCGGACCGTTTGAATTGAATACGTGCCGAAATAAATTGGATCGTAGTAGCCCGACAAAGGAGAATCTTTTCTATGTTTATCTGACTTCACTCAGCTTAACGGGCGGGCGGAGATGCATATTGCAAGTTAAATTTCGAATATTGAGGAAGTGATAGTATGTCGAACGATCTTAAATTGAAACATAATCATCCATTCTCCGGTGTGTATTCATTGCTTCTTACCCCTTTTCTGGAAGACGGAAGTATAGATTGGAATTGCTACGATACATATGTAGATTGGCAGCTCTCCATGCAGCCAAACGGCCTATTTGCCGTTTGCGGCAGCAGCGAGATGGGGATGCTGACCTTGGATGAACGGTTGTCTCTTGCGGAAATTGCTGTGAATCGAGCTGGCAATATGCCGGTTGTCGCTACTACCAATGTCAGCCCCGACACCGGCAGCCACGCTGAAGAACTGCTCCGTATGGAGGATACCGGTGTGTCAGGTGTGGTTTTCATTCCTCCAAAAGGAATGGGTGAAAATCAGGAACGGCTTGGTGCATATTTTGCTGATCTAGCCGACCGATCTTCGGTGCCCGTCGTTTTATACGAGTGTCCGTCAAATAAGCCGCATCTTATCGATCCGCATGTGTACAGCAGTCTTGTTGTTAATCATGGGATTGTAGGGATTAAAGACACGACTTGTACGATCGAAGGTATCGAGGCGAAAATTAAAGGGGCTCCAGATAGTATCGTTTACCAAGCAAATACGCAGTACATGTTGGATGCAATTCATCTCGGTGCAGGAGGCATTATGGCCATTACGGCAACAGCTGCGGCTGACGTCGTGATACAGCTATGGCGCGAAGCATCAAGCCAATCCGACGAGGCTGTCAAGACACACGAGAAGCTTGTAGCTTTAGATACCGCGCTTGGCTTGGGCTATACAGCAACCGCAAAATATCTTGCAGCCTTACGTGGAATACCAATGAGTAATGTAACAAGGTCAAACAAAAGCCTGAGTGAAGAAGCATCAGCAGCGATACGCGCATGGCACCGTTCAACCATGAACATATGAAGAAATGGTAAGAGGTCAAGCCTATCCAGCTTCTATTTGAAAATGATCAAAATGGTTGATTAAAGGACAGGCTGCAGTCGCAGCAATGCCGTCCAAGGATGACCAATAGGGGACAATCGCGGACGGTAATCGTTAGGAAAACATCGTGATACAGGTAGCGCTTGCTTCATAAGTTTCTGAGATGGGCACGAATGAAGGGGCTTCGCAGATGACGTTAAATGTCATATTCGCAGAAAAGTAGGAAGGGTTCGTGAAGGAGTATGACCATAAGGATGTATATAGTCAGGCATGCGCAGCCTGCTAATCAAGAACTGGGCTATACAGGCGGGCCTAATTACCCGCTGGGCAAGCTTGGAATGGAGCAGGCAGCGTGTGTAGGAGAACAATTCGCCAATTGGCTGCCACTGGATGTTATGTATTCCAGCACCCTGCAAAGAGCACTTCAGACCGCAGAAGCGATCCATAAAAGGAGGAGCGTACCTTGGTATGTGTATCCGGCGTTGTCCGAAACCGATCGCAGAGGCTGGCCACTGATGCGTGAATTGGTAGGTGCAGGGAGGTATCAGGTCCATGCTGAAGAAGCGGCTGCCAACAAAGCCGCCCAAAGCGAGCATTACCCGTTATTATCTAAAGTAGGAGAGCTGTTCCCCGGTGTACAAACAGGACGGGACTTCAATTGGCCGGATATTTGGCAGCCTGCGCTAGAAGCGGAAACGAGAGAGAAAACCTATGATCGCGCGAGACGTGTGATGGCGACTATCAGGAAAATTCATGAAGGCACAGATGTCACGATTGCTATTGTCTGCCATGCGGCGTTTGGCTCCGTTATGCTAAACGACCTGCTGGGATGCGATCCGTGCGACCATAACCGGTTCAGCTTCTCACATGCAGCCATTGCCAGGGTTGATATCGAGGATGACGATACGGTAAGCCTCCGACTGTTGAATTATGTTGGGCATCTTCGGCCGGAAATGGTCACTGAAGGTCTGGAATTGTAGATGTAAGACGGTTTCAGGAGCCATTGGGAGTAAGCCAAAACAATCGTCAAGTTATAACAAATATATTACTGGAGGAATCAAAATGAGTAAGTATTTCAATTTATTTGGTAAAGTGGCTACGTTTGGATTAACCGTTGCTATGATGACATCATGTTCAAGCTCTGGAGGTACTACAGCTTCACCTGCACCTTCTGGATCATCTTCAACTCCTGCAGGGCCTGCGCCAACAATCAATATAGGTTTCAAAGGGGTGTTTACTGAGGGAGACAGAACCAAAAACCCGGTATTAGACGAATTGATGAAAAAAACCAACACGGTCATTAAAGTTCAAGAGATGCCGGATGACGGTTATGTTCAAAAAATCACTTTGCAATTCAACAGCGGAACCGCGCCTGATGTCGTTCATTCCAGCACTGATACGACAACGATCGGGATGATCAACAATTTTGGCGCAAACGGTTTGTTAAAGAAAATGTCTGATCTATTACCTAAAATGCCTAATGTTCAAAAGTTTTATGACAAAGAGATGCAAAGCAAATTTGTAAATGCTGACGGCAGTTTATATATATTGCCTACACCAAGAGATGTTGGATATGGCGCAGTATTTATTAGACAAGACTGGTTGGATAACTTAGGTTTGAAAACTCCAAAAACATTTGATGAATATAAGGAAGTTTTAAAACAGTTTGCAACAAAAGACCCTGACAAAAATGGCAAAGACGGTGATACTTATGGCGCTGTATTTGATAAATCAGGCAGTTTGGAACCGGCATTAGCACCTTTCGGTGTTCCTACCGCAGATTGGATGAAAACGGCTGACAATAAATTAGTTTGGTCGCAGATCACTCCCGAATATAAGAAAGCTATCGGGTTTGCAAGAGAATTAGTTACAGCCAAAATAGTTGACCCTGAATTTGTGACCTATCAACCCAACAATGGTAAATCTCAACTTATAAGAAACAGCAAAGTTGGGGTGTATCAAGGGGTTTCCTCTGGTGCTGCTGCTGACTTAGCTATTATCCAGGAAAAGGCACCTAATGCTAAAGTCGTTGTTTTAGAGGTTCCACCTGCGCCTGGAATTGCAAAAAGTGTATCAGCTTATGGAAACATTATCAAAAAAAATAAAGATGGTTTGCCTGTTGGTTTCTCTAGCATCTGGGCTGTGAATTCAAAAGTAAATGCCGAAGTTTTAGATGGTATTACAAGAATTTTTGACTTTACAACTAAAGACCAATTAATGACAGTTGGTGTTGAAGGTAAAGATTACACAAAATCAGGTAATGATTATAAATTATCTAAAGACTTAAAAGGTTTAAGACAAGATGGTGCTTGGGACGTATACACCATCGGCAATATGGAGGGGCAAAGAGAGTTCTGGAAAGACCTATGGCCAGCAGAAACTGCTGCTAACATGGCTAATACAGGATTATCCACTCAACCAAGGGTCATCTATTTCTCAACTCCTACAACGGATGCACAATTAACACAAATTACAGCAAAAGCAACTGAATTATTTACACAAATTATTTCAGGTAAAGTGGAATTAGAAGCAGGTTGGGCTGAATGGGAAAAACAATTTAAATTGTTAAAAGGCGATGTCATGACTCAGGAAATAAACGAAAGATATGCTAAAAATGCTAAATAAAGCAAGCGAATTATTTTAAATATTACAAGTGCAAGGATAAGAAATTTCTTGTCCTTGCACTTATTGACAAGATATTAAACTCCGTTTAGTAAAGAGGAGATGCCGAAATGTTTGTTCAAAATATCAAGAAACACTTTTCATTATATATGCTTTTATTGCCTGGGCTTGCATTTTATATCATTTTTAAATACGTGCCTATTGTTGGTTATTTAATGGCTTTTCAAGATTTCAAAATAGGTAAAGGTCTATTCGGGAGTCCGTGGGTTGGCTTAGATAACTTTCGTTTTATGTTTCAAGACAATAATTTTGTAAACGCTTTAAATAACACGCTCATAATCAGTGTATATAAACTTATTTTTGGAACTGTCGGCCCCATTATTTTAGCATTGTTATTAAATGAAGTAATAAGTACTAAATTTAAAAAAGTAATCCAAACCATATCTTATTTGCCTCATTTTATATCATGGGTCATCATTGCCGGGATATTGACAGGGATCCTTTCTTCTAAAGGTATAATAAATTATGTTTTAGTTGAAATGCTTCATCAAGATAAAATTATATTTTTGGCAGACCCCAATTATTTTAGAAGCATTATGGTCATTACTGAAGTATGGAAAAACCTGGGCTGGGGTACCATTATTTATTTGGCTGCCATATCCGGAATAGATACAGAAATGTATGAAGCGGCAATTGTTGATGGGTGTTCCAGATTTAAACAAGCCCTGTATATAACATTACCTTGTATGATCCCTACGATTATTATACTGTTGATTTTGCATTTAGGAGGTATTCTTAACGCAGGGTTTGAGCAAATCTACTTGTTCTATACTCCACCTGTATATCCTGTTGCGGATATTCTGGATACACTCGCTTTACGTATTGGTATCCAAAATAACTTTAACTATGGAGTTGCAACCGCTATAACCATATTTAAATCAGTTGTAGGTTTACTCTTGATTATTGCAGTAAATAAAATAGTCAAATACGTAGATAAAGATCATGGCATATGGTAGGAGGATAAGATGACAAGACGTACAACAGGTGAGAAAATATTCGGTTACGTTAATGGGTTACTACTAATCATTTTCAGTATAACAATTTTATATCCATTTATTAATATTATTGCCATATCTTTTAGTTCTACGGCTGCTGCTAACACAGGATCAATAACTATATTTCCTATAGGCTTTAATATAGCAGCATATAAATATCTGGCTAATTACAGTCAACTTTTGACCGGTTTTAATGTAACTATGTTTGTGACGGTTGTAGGTACAGCTTTAAATTTGATTTTTACAGTAGTTACGGCGTATCCGTTATCAAGAAAAGATTTACCTTACAGAAAACCTGTTAAATTTTTCTTATTACTTACTATGCTTTTTCCACCAGGTATTGTGCAGCTCTATATTCTTTATATAAATTTAAACTTAATCGATTCGATATGGGTTTTAATTATACCGGGACTTATTAATACATTTAACGTCATTGTTATGATTAGCTTCTTCGAAACTATTCCACAAGAAATTATTGATGCTTCCAGAATTGATGGGTTATCAGAGATACAAATGATTTTCAGAATTATATTTCCGCTATCAATGGCAGCTATAAGCACAATTGGCTTGTTCTATGCCGTAGATCACTGGAATGCTTGGTTTAATGGATCTATTTTTATAAACACAAAAGACAAATGGCCTTTACAGCTAGTGTTGAAAAATATTTTAAGTACAACGATAGCCGCCGACTCTAATGTTGATACGGGTACAATTCCTCCAGCCTATCAAATTCAAATGGCCATGGTGTTTATTACGACATTACCTATTTTGCTTGTATATCCATTTATCCAAAAATACTTTGTAAAAGGCGTTATGATTGGTGGTATAAAAGGCTAATTCTCCATAGTCTGTTTTTTAGTGTCTAATTCAGGAGGTACATATGATAGAAGTGAGAAATCTAACGAAACATTACGGAAAACATGTAGCGGTAGATCATGTAAGTTTCACAATAGCCGATGGAGAAATTGTAGGCTTTCTTGGACCCAATGGTGCAGGTAAATCTACTACAATGAATATAATGACCGGATACATGGCTTCAACAGAAGGAGAGGTTATCATATCGGGACATAATATTTTGGATGAGCCGGAAAAAGCAAAATCCAAAATAGGATATTTGCCTGAACAACCACCGCTCTATTTTGACATGAAAGTAGATGAATATTTAAATTTTGTAGCTGATATAAAAAAAGTCAAGTCAAGTCAAAAAAAGGCAATGATCGAAGAAATAAAAGAAACGGTACGGATTATGGATGTGTCTAATAGGTTAATAAAAAATTTATCTAAAGGGTATAAGCAACGAGTTGGTTTAGCACAAGCTATGATAGGCAATCCCGAAATCATTATTTTAGATGAGCCTACAGTAGGTTTAGACCCTAAACAAATTATTGAAATGCGCGACGTTATTAAAACATTAGGTAATAAACATACCGTCATATTAAGCTCACACATACTTTCAGAGGTTAGTGCAGTTTGCGACAGAGTTATAATTATAAATAAAGGCAAAATTGTTACTAGCGAGACTCCTGACAAATTGTCAAATAACTTGATACAAGGGTCTAAATTGTTGTCTCGTATTAAAGGGACAGAAGCAGAAATTAAAAATGCGGTTACTAGTTTTCCATTAATAAAGCATGTAACAATAGTGGGCAGCAAAGAATGCGATACGATAGATGTTCTTTTTGAGGGAGACGGTCACACGGATATAAGAGAATCTATTTTTAAAGCTATGTCAAAAAGTAATTTACCGATATTAACACAACAACCTCTTAATCTTTCCTTGGAAGAAATTTTCTTAGAAGCAACAGGGGAAAGGAACAATTATGACAAGCATAATTAAGAAAGAATTAAGAACTTATTTCACTACTATGTCAGGATATATTTTCTTGACATTTTTATTATTACTTTCAGCGGTATATTTTGTAATTGGAAATATAAGTGCACAATCAGCAGATTTTTCGGGAGTACTAACAAGTATTGCTGTTTATTATTTGTTTTTAATTCCCATATTGACCATGAGGTTATTTTCGGAAGAGGCTAAATTAAAAACAGACCAATTATTATACACATCGCCTGTTTCAATAACGGATATAACTGTAGGCAAATTTATAGCTGCTTCAATTGTATTATGTATAGGTACGGTATTTACATTCATCTTTCCTATAATATTATTACTATTTTCAGATATTAACCTGATGCTCATCGTTGTTAGTTATTTGGGATTTATATTGTTCGGTTTAAGCTTAATTAGTATAGGAATGTTTGTATCGTCTTTAACAGAAAACCAAATCATAGCTGCAATTATAACATTTGCAACGGTATTTTTGTTCTTTATAATGGACGGTTTAGCAAGAGCGCTGCCAGCTGATAAAATGAGCTCCCTATTTTTTATTACAGCAATAATAGGTTTATTTGGAATCATCGTGTACGACAGTACGAAAAATAAAGCAGTGGCCGTTTTTATTACCCTTTTATTCATAGTAGTAGAAGCGGGTTTATACTTCATAAAGCCAACCTTTTTTGAGGGTACAATTGCTTATGCTCTACAATGGTTTTCTGTGTTTAACAGATTTACAAATTTTCAACGCGGCGTTTTGAATGTATCTGACATTATTTATAACCTTACATTTATTATTGCGTTCACCTATCTAACCATAGATGGAATTGAAAAGAGAAGATGGAGGTAATAATGAGTAATTTAATTCATGCCCTGAATAGTAAAAAATTTAGATATGGAGCATTTTCAACATTAACAGCAATAGTCGTTATAGCGGTGTTGATCGTTGTAAACTTAATTTTTTCCAGTTTAAATTTAAGCTATGATGTTAGTAAAAACAAATCGTATTCCATATCGAAATATTCAATAGATATTATTAAAAAAGTACAAGATCCTATAAATATTTATGTTTTGGCTAAGACTGGGAGTGAAAATCCTGATTTTAAAGCTATTATCCTCGATTATACAAAATATAACCGTAATATTAAGGTTGAAGTAAAAGATCCCAATTTATATCCGCAGCTTGTGGACAAATTTAAATCGGACCCTTCGCAATCGGTTTCAAGTAACAGTGTTGTGGTAGAAAATGGAATAACAAAAAAGTTCAAATTAATAGATGCCGGGCAAATGATTACCATAAGATTTGATCAGCAATCATATAAAGAATATGTGCAGTCAATCGATGTTGAGCCTCAAATTACTAATGCTATTGAAAATGTTACAGGTGATAAAACACATAACATTTATAGTATAACAGGTAATGGAGAGCTATCTTTGCCAGAAAAACTCATTCATGCTATTAAACTTGCCAATTATGAGATGAAAGATATAAATATATTAACAGAAGAGGTTCCAAAAGAGACAAACTTAATATTTGCAACAACACCTGCTAAAGACTGGACACCAGAGATGGCAAATAAAATGAAAACCTATTTGCAAAATGGCGGACATGCGGTTTTTGCACTTAATTTTACTACTTCTGGTTTTCCTAATTTAATGTCAGTGTTGGGTGCTTACGGAGTGTCTGTAGATAATAAAGTAATAATAGAAGCAAATACAAATAATTCTTTACCAAATCAACCTACGGTATTGCTACCTAACCTGGAAGCAAATGAAATTACAAAAAATTTAGCAGACAAACAATACAAAGTATTGTTGCCGGTAGCAACTGGCATTAAACAAAATAATATTAAGAGAAATTCATTAAGAGTTAATCCGTTATTAACCAGTTCAGCTAAGTCATATGCTAAAAATAGTTCAGCCCAAAGTGTTGAAAAAGTGAATGGCGATATTTCTGGGCCCTTTAATTTGGCAGTAATGATTACGGATTATACGGATATGAAAACTTATTTCGAAACAAAATTAGTCGTTATTGGTACAGATACGTTAATTTCACCTGAATCAAATTCGGTATCCGGAGGAACGAATTATAATTTTATAGTAAATTCAATAAACTGGACTCAAGGCAAAGAAAGCGGAAGCTACATCCCTCCTAAAGCACCTAATGCTGCTACACAGTTACAATTAAGTGGCGGACAAGCGGTTATCATAACATTAGTGACCGTAATTATAATTCCTTTGACAATATTAGTTATTGGTATTGTGGTTTGGGCTAGAAGGAGAAATAGCTAAATGAAAAAAAAAATCATATTTTTAAACGCGGTAGTAGTAGTTTTGATTATCCTGCTGGTTATTCAATTTGCAATTCAAAATAGCAATAAAATCGAAGGCACTCACGCAGCGGAAACAACCGTATCATCACCTACATTTTCGATTAGTGGTAGTGAAAGCGAAGTAAAAAAAATCAAAATCGTAAACACAGCTGGTAGGTTTGAATTGGTACATACAAAGGGGATTTCGGGTAGCGAGAGTATAGATTGGGCTTTGGAAACCAAGCCGGACTTTCCGGTTGACCCGAATTTGTTAAACAATATGGCTGTAAGTGCTACATTAACCAAATTCACTTTGCTTGACGAACATGCAACAAATTTAAAGCAATTCGGGTTAGACCAAGCAAATGCTGAAGTGATTGTTACACTTAATAATGGTAGAGATCATACAATAAAAATTGGTAATCCAACTCCGGATCTGGCAAATTATTATGTTGCTATTAATGATGAAAAAGCAATTTATTTAATGAATAGCGGTAATGCAAAAAGATTATTAGTTAGTTCAAACGAGTTGTTTGACAACCAAATTCCTGAAATTAATTTAAAAAATTTAAAATCGATTGAGATCCTTAAAGCAGGAAAACTTTTTTTAGATCTTAAAGCAAAACAAAATATAGAGTCTGCACCTGCATCTTTACCTGGAGCACATCTTTTACCAATTAATCATTTAGTTATGAAGTATCCTGTACCTGACAGAGATGTTTATTTGGAAGATTTTGCTAAAAAGACATTTGGATTGCCTGATGGCACTTCCAATATAAATAATAATAAGATAAAAGTATTATCCTTAGTTGATGAGAAGCCGTTAGACATGGGACATTACGGACTTTCGGTGCCTGCATTAGAGCTTAAAATTCAAGATGATAAAAATGGTTATCATCTAATGTTAGGTGATACTAGCGGTGATATCATTTATGCTAAATTTGCTGACAAGAACTATATATTTTCGATAAACAGAGAAAGTATCCGTTCAATCCTTACATTTGAGCCCATTCAGTTTATAGATCGCTTTTTGGCTTTAATCAATATTGTTGATTGTGATCAAATTTCAATAGAAGCTTCATCTTCGAAATTCAACGTAAAAATTAATCATAAAGAATTACCCTTAGCAAGTGGACAATCAACTCAAAGAGAAGAACAAAGCGGAACATTTAACTTTAAAGTGGTCGAGGTTGATCAATTAAGAAAGTTTTATGAAATGATAATAGGACTAAGTTTTGATGTGGTTATTGAACCTGTAGAAAAGCCCGGAAATCCATTTATTACGATAAAATATACAACTAAAAAAGGAGAAAAGAATGTAACTTTCTATACATATGATGATAACTTCTATTTGGTAAAAGTAGGTGATGGACCTGCTCAATATTTAATAAATGAACAAGCAGTTGATGAAGTCATAATCACATGCAATGATATTATGTCAGATAGATTTATCAAATAATTAGGAGATGACGCTCGTTGAAGGCACTGATTATTTCTGATATCCACGCCAATATTTATGCATTAGAAAACATATGGAAACAAGAAAAAGACAGTGATGTCATTTATTGTGCGGGAGACTTGGTAGATTACGGACCTTTTCCCAAAGAAGTACTACAGTGGATTAGGGAGCATAAGGCTTTGTGCGTGAAAGGAAACCATGATGAGCGTGTAACTGCCTTATATCGCAACAAAGATCAATTGTGGAATGTTACACTTGAGGATCGAACTTGGGCGCATGATAATGCTCAAAAGCTTAGTGAGTTGGATATTGAATTTTTGGAAAACCTGCCTTATTCTATTGCATTCACGATGGATTCTATTGGATATAGCATGCAGCATATGTATAACAATTACGAGATCATTCCTAGTCTCCATCATTATTATAGCTTCTGGGAACAGCAGACCAAGGAACCAATTACGAGCATGAAACATAAACGAATGATATTCGGCCATACACATCGGAGAGCTATTCATTATCTCAGCAACCATGAACTGTGGATGAATCCCGGAAGTATCTCGTATCGCAGACCTGACGATCCATGTAAAGAAGCGCATTATATGACGATTACAGATGGACGTATCGATATGAAGAGCTTACAGTACGATCGTTCACCCCTGCTGAAGGCAACCTTGTCCACAACACTTAAGAAAAAAGGAGAACTAGATGTAGCTCTTGTCTTTTTCGGGGAAAACTAGCGGTAGAAAGGTTCTGGAATCTGATCGGGTGACTTGGAAATGGCATGTGAAGAAAACTAAATAACAGAATTTGGAACGGGGAGACCTTTAGTCATAGGGTCTCCTTATTTATTGGAATATTTTAACATTTTTATTAGAGTTGCAGTAGTCAGTAACAGTGAAAATGTATGGCGATGTATTAAAAGTATGCGAGTCATGATTAAGCTATCGGATACTATAGTTTTCTTGCCTTGACTACAAAAGTTACAGGAAGCATCTTTGCTTTTTTTGCAAAATCACTGTTTTCATCCCGCGATTGCATAATTTCATCATCAGATTGCTCAATCATTTGCTCAATTACAAATCCTGCTTTTGCCAACGCATTCACATAGGTTGATAGTTTGCGATCCGACAATGTTAGCGCACCTTCATCAAGAGATACCGAATACCAAGATTCATCGAAATAACATTTGTTAAAAGCAAGCATATTGTTTTCTGCAACAACACATTTGTGTATAGGGTGGGACCAACTGAAAATAAATACACCGTCTTTTTTAAGGTAAGAAGCGATCCGGCAAAAAGTACCCTCAAGGTCGGTGGTCCAGCCTATGGCATAAATCGAATAAACAAAGTCAAAATAATCCACGGGTATGCCACATTCTTCTTCCATGGGAGAACAGATTATTTTTGCTGAAAGACCGCATGCCTTCAAATGTTGCGTTGCCTTTTCGATTTGTTTTTCTGATATATCCACAGCCCATAGTTCAGATGCTTTGCGTTCCCCCTGATATTGCAAGGATTGACCGTTTCCACAGCCTATTTCCAGCATCTTTTTACCTGAGACATCGCCAAAAAGCTGGCATTTTTCTTCTGAGACAAATGCTCCATAAAAAGGAAGCACGATTGCTCCTAAGAAATCGTTTCCTTTTGTATCCCAATAGAAGCTGTTTGTTTTATAAACAGAATTCTTGTCCATGCCGACGCCCTCCCCAAATATAAATAATATGAGCCTAAACGTATATCCCGACTTGCGCGTTATCCCAATAACACATATCGAACACAAACATTCTGCGCTATTACTCCCCAAATAATATATCGTTTTTCTATGAACAAATCCACCTAAAATATTCCATCTAGCGTCCATTTGATCTCAAAAACATGACCGGCCCATCCTGTGGCAATGGTACCGGATGCGAAGCGTCTCACACCGCATGCTGGTAATATGCCATATCGTATTTTCTATCCAATGGATTAAGGGATGGTAATATTTGTATTTGCTAAACATTCGTGGCAGAGCGGCGACAGATTGGGGGCTTCAGCCATCCCGCGGCCATAAATAACACGATCATTACCCGTTATTTTACGGCTACAGAGCGGAAGAAAATGTTCGGGTTGTTACTTCGGCGTTTTCTTTTGGCGTTCTTTTTTTATCATTCAAAATTAATGACAATTGCTGTCACTATTATTGGCTAAACTAAAGTCAGGAACAAATAAAATAAAACTCGAAGGAGAGATCTACATGACAATGCAGCTGGTTCCCTTTTTAATGTTTAACGGTAACGCCAGTGAAGCAATTTCGTTTTATGAAACGGCTCTGGAAGCCAAAGTACTTTTTAAGCAGACGGTTGGTGAAGACCCCTTGAGTCCTGAAGTTCAATTAACAGAAGAACAGAAGGCACAAATTTCCCATTCCATTCTAAAAATTGGGGAAACTAATGTGTATGCCTCTGATCTAATTCCGGGTCAAAAGTTGCAAGTTGGCAATCAAGTGACAATATGCATTACGACCAATGATGCTGGAAAGGCTCGCCAATATTATGAAGCTCTGCTGCCAGGCGGGAAGGTGCTGCAGCAGTTAGGAGAAGTTCATTTTAGTCCAGCTTATGGTATGCTAACGGACCAATTTGGTATCACATTTCAAATATTTACTACAAGACATTAAAAAAGCTATGATTTCCAAGGGGAATAGCTCCCTCAAAGGGTTGTCGAGAATCTGTAGCCGTTCGTTATAGGGAACAGGCATTTTTGTACAAGATGCTCGATGCGACCGATGGAGCGCATTTGTAAACTTGCCGTCACAGACAGCGCGGAGAACCGTATCTTAGGTTAAAGATGACGGTCGCTCAACTAACGGAGACTTTAGTACCATGACAAACAGGCTGCGGTATCATCGGTAGCCTGTTCAATTTGGGCGGAAAACCTATGCGAATGCAGGATTCTTCTAGGGTTATATTGAAATATTAAAATGAATCTTTAGAAGTAGGATGCTAGGAAGGTGAAGAAATGGAACTATCCAAAGAAATACTAAATTCATTTATTCTTAGTGGGGATATTGTGGCATTGAGTGGTGGTCAAAATACATCAGTAAGAATTAGTAACGCTGTACTAAAACCTGTGGATGACATACATCATTCGGAATGGTTACTGAATATTCTTTACAATATAAACCCTGAAGGTTATAGGGTATCTAAGCCTATTAGAAGTAAATACGGTACTTTTGTAAGTAGAGGATGGGCTTGCACTCAGTATGAGATAGGTAAGGATACAAAAGGGCGAATAGAAGAAAAACTTCAGGTATCGAGGTTATTTCATCGCGATCTATCTTCCATTCATTTTAGGGACTTCCCTCATACGGATAATCCTTGGTCAAAGGGTCATCGTATAGCATGGCAAATAGATGATTTGCCCGGGGAATTGCCAAGAGAGACACAAGAAATAATTAATAATTTACTTAGTAGGGTAAGCCTGAAAGAGCAATATAAGGTACAGATTGTTCATAGCGATTTGTCGGGAAACATTCTTTTTGACCAAGATTTGAGTCCTTTAGTAATTGATTTTTCTCCAACAATTGCCCCAGTAGAATATGCAGAAGCCATTTTAGTTTGTGATTGTATAGCATGGCAAGGAAGCAAAATATCTGAGATAGACCTGCTTCCAGATAATGAACTATATAAAGAAATGATTATACGAGCTATTATTTTCCGTTTAGCGGTTTCCAGTATATTTTCAAATGGTGATTATAATAAGTTTTTCCAAGAGTATCAGGCATTCAAATCCATAATAGAGTATATAAAGTAGCATTCATCCATTCAGCTATTAGAGAATGATAATGGAGGGGCTTGCTTCGCGGCAGCTCTTTTTGTTTATTGAAGTAATTGGGCAGTTTAATACAAATTAATTACTTTATTTTATGTTAGCTTCGTTTTTATACGGCGGAGCAATCTATCTATTCAAGAGCTTCTTTTGGTCTTTATTTTTTTTAGTATTAATAAGTTTTCTATTAACACTCAAGATTTCAGATGAAAAAATTAGTTTCGGGAAACAAATGCTAAGTGCTTGTTTAGGTATTTTCTTTTTTGGATGGATCGCAGTATTCATAATAATGTTGGTCAAGATAATCATAAGTTACCTTTACAGCTTAATAACCTAACGAGGGATGATAGTTGAGGTTGCCGAGCTCGTATTGACGTCCGGTAAGGCCTACAATACTATAGCGTTGCAGCTTACTTTTTCAGCATCCAATAATGAATGGATATATCAGGGGTGGGATGAGTTATTGGCTCTAGATTAGTTTTGATGACCTTAATAGTACTGTACATTATTGCAGTCTTAGTTAAAGGCTATCTAGTCGAAAACCAAATTATTTCGGAAGAAATGGCGAAGTTTATTAAATACCTTATATATGGACTTTTACTAATTTTCACCGTTCTTTTTCTCGCCATTAAGGCTATGAATCAATAGAAATATGTAATCTTTTTTGCGTCAGACTTCATATATTATAGGCTTGGCGAATTAAGTTAACGCATTACTATAGCTTAACAAACAACTCAAACACGGCAGCCGCATTGTGCTAAAGGGCAGATTGTTAGTATGGATTACTTGGCTTCATGAGCATCCCCAATCTATTAAAATATTCCATATCATTAAAATAAGTAATGAAACAAGGCAAGCAGCTCGGAAAATATGGGAGGTACTACAAAATTGATATGGCAAGATTTATTTATGAATCGTAAGTTTACAAGACAGGAATTATTACAAGGGCTAAAGATTGTATTTAACATAGAAGAAAGCCAGATATTTTTTACGGACAGCACATGGAGCCAGAGTATTCCAGAAGACGTTAAGCTGCTTTGCGAAACATATCTCTGTAAAGCAGAATTCCCTTTACGAATAACAATGTACTTAAGGGACCATCAGTTAATTCCTAAGAATGATATTCTGATACTTGGGAAACTATGTGAGCTATTGAACTGTTATTGTTTAATTAGTGATGTAGGCAGTAATCCTTATTCAATGATTCAAATCAAAAATAGTGTATCATCAGAACAAGTATTTATCGAATTAGAAAAATATGAAGATTTTACGGATTATGAACTACTTTAGTTTAGTGCATTAGTAAGAAAATGTTAACCACTGGATTAAGTTCAACTATCAAGAATCATATGAGTCAGAATTGTTAACCATAGCGTCTCAAGATTCAACTAACGGAAAACGTTTGTTCAATAGAAATCGGGTCGAGGCTGCTGGAATGAATCGGCAGCCTTTTGGCATGTTGAGGGTGCTTCGTAAGTTATGATAAGATAATGAGATATCAAGAGAGAAATTGAGGTGAGAAGCTTGGACAGACTTTATGATATTTTGCACTTTAACTCGGAGTTTGTAGAGAAGAAGGAATTTGAAAAATATAAAACATCTAGATTCAAAGATAGAAAGATGGTTGTTGTAACTTGTATGGACTCAAGGCTTACCGACCTTCTTCCCCGAGCATTAAATATAAAGGATGGGAATTCTAAAATCATCAAAGATGCTGGAGCGATTGTTTTGCATCCATTTGGTAGCGTTATGCGCAGCATTATTGTCGCTGTATACGAATTAAATGCCGATGAAGTGTTTGTGGTCGGACATCATGATTGCGGGATGAGCTGTATTGACCCTGGCGAAACAATTAATAAAATGAAGGAAAAAGGCATATCTTCCGAAACTATCGACACCCTCGAAAGTGCCGGAATTAATTTGCAACAGTGGCTACACGGTTTCGATAGTGTTGAAGATTCCGTCAATGGAAGCGTGCAAACGGTCAAGAACCATCCCCTCCTGCCAAAAAACATTCCAGTTCATGGCCTTGTAATCCACCCGGAAACAGGAAAGTTGGACTTAATAGTTGACGGTTATAAACATTAGGAATCGTAGGGAAATCCGAATTGATTGAAGCCTTCCTGGATCACGAAGCGCTATTCTGAGGAATACTGAGCTATCAAGAAACTATATCTCAATGAAGACACGACGGCAGCCGACAGACGATTGGCTGCCGTTTCCTTTGAAGTGACGGGCAGTTTAGTTAAATGTTAAATTCGGTGAACCGTATCACAAATATCGGCAACTTTTTAATGAACAGTGAACGAGTTGGGCGTGTATGAGACCCTCTAGGCAATATATGGTGTGGCAATAAAGTATGTTCAAGGATCCTTAAAATTGCGTTAACGGGATACGATATTGAAATTGAGCAGACTGCCGGGGTGGTCTGCTTCGTCGTTGAATTAACTGGCACGATAACGTAGTGAAGTGGAATGAAATAAAGGAAAACCTGATTCAGCAGTTGCCTTTGCAGTTATTGTAGATGGCTTCTGCTTCCCGCAAACAGTCCAGAGCGGGTCTCCCCCTGAGCCTGCAGGCTACGATGTATTGGGAGTATGTCAAGCGGCATAGCGGGATCCTAATAAAGCAAGGCAGTCTCAGCGAAACCGATTTTTTCTTTTCGAATGCGATCAACTCTTTTCTCAGCTTGCCAAAGGCCCGAGCCAAATCTTCGCTAAGCTCGTTAACCTTGTCGCCATCGTAGACTTTGAATTGCTGCTGGGTAATTTTCGATTTGCCCCCATCTGACTTCGGCATAACGCTGCTCGAAGTGATAAGCAAAGGTTTTCCATTCAAGGAAATCTGCATTACTCCGTTCAAATTTCCGTTAGGAATACGCTGGGTTTCCACGAAACTGACCTCCAGGACGCCATCTTTAGTCTTGACTTCGGCATTCGCGGAGAGTATAGCCGTCTCCTCCACTTTTTTGAAAATAACCGCCATCCTAGTTCCCCTCCCTTATTCATCCATACTTTCATATAATGTAGGGACAAGGTGGGAAGAAAACTGATAAATGATCTATTTTTAAGAGAAAAGGCTTACAACCAGGAGCTATCAATTCCAATCAAGAGGATTCCACAAGCCGTTTAACCAGATAACCCAAATGATTGAAGAACAGAAGACGAGAGAAGCACTCTGAACATTAAGTGAAGAGAAGCAGGTATTCTCGCAGATTCCCAGCCATTAACGATATATTTTAGAGTCATGCAAGATTATATGGCTGTGAAGATTGAAGGAGAAGAAATATGCTGGAATGCATTAATGAAAGAAACTATAGTGGAGGAGCATGCCGCGCGGCATTTCCTCGTTTTTATTTACTAGTATCGGGCAGATTAACGCAACAAGCACAATAACAATCTAATCCATTATTATAGTAAAATAGATACATCCTGTTAAAGTCTGGAGTGGTGCCTAATGTTAAAATTTATAACAGGAACTATGAACCCGGGGACCAAAGTGCATCAAGTATTTCATTAACTGCAGTAGTTTTATTCTGAAGTTTGCGCTTTCTCATAAAACTATTAGGAGGATGTTTTGTGAAAGTTGGATACGGAAACTATGGGATGCCTGAGACACCATACCCGACGGTCGTTCAGCAGGTGAAAGAAATTGGATTCGATGGATTAGAAATTTGTGTGAAGCCCGAGTGGCCTACATCACCTCAAAGATTGACGAAAATGGATCGCACGCAGTTCAGTAGCATGTTAAACGATATTGATCTGGACATCATCGCGTTTATGGGTACACCAGGCAAGCTGACTGAGACAGACTCTGCACAGCACTCCGCCAATCTGGATGGACTGCGGCGGGTTCTGGAGTTAAGCGCGGATATGGGAGTGGAGCGAGCGGTTGTGATCAAAACGGACGATGGAAAAATAGGCGATTGGGATCAGTTACGTAGTCGCACAGCGGAGAATTTACTCGAATGGGTTCAAATATGTTATGAGGCAGGGGCGGTGCTCGCACTTGAGCCTCACGTAGGTCAAATGTTGTATAACCCTAATCGATCATTATGGATGTTAGAGGAGGTCAATCATCCCGCTCTTAGATTGAACTTTGACTTCAGTCACTTTGAGGCTATTGGTGAGTCCTTACAAGAGTCGATTGATAAATTGATCAAATATACGGATGCCACTCACCTCAAAGATGTACTGGGGCGTTACCCGAACTCGCGCTTTGCTCTCCCAGGTGAGACCGTGTTTGATTATGCTGATTTTGCCCTGCGAATGTACAGAGCAGGCTATAACGGCTATCTTACCTCGGAAGTGTCTATGTTAGTTTCTAAGTCTCCAAACTATGATGCTCTTATAAGTGCTGAGTTCTGTTACAAAACGATTAGTGTAGCATTGGCCAATGCTGGTATCCCGCGTGGATAGAAACTTGAGAACTTAATGACGCCGAAAGAATCGTCTAGCCCGTATCAACTAAGACGAGGGGGCAAAATCTTAATATTCAGCCACATTAAAATGCCATTTAGCTTAATGGGCATGTGAATAATACATTACAAATCCAACCTTACTATCACCGCGATTATGCGCATAAGTTCGTGTCGAGCCTCGCGACATATGGGAGAGAAACGGTCAGGAAGTCTATTTGTTAAAAGCCGTTGAGAATTTAAGAAAACAAAGCAGAATGTGATTTTCAAGTTAAGTGATGTATTGAAGGGAAGACATCCGTGTTAAAAGCTATGCAATCGAAGATATTGAAAATTGCTACATTATCTTGAAAATAAAACTTACTGGAGACATGAAACTCTTTAAGAAAAAGCCTTAAGATTATCAAGGACAAGTCGGAGATGTCGCACCAGCATTATTTGTAAAATAGGTAAATTGTCAAACGTATATCGTACTAAAGCAATTTAGGCAATCGAGTAGGAGGGGGCGATTAACACCAGTCCTCTCACACCACCGTACATGTGGATCAGCAGCCCTTTCGCCTCCCAATAGGAAGTCGGAAGGGCATTATTTATGTTTCAACATTTGATGTCGAATCAAACCAAGACACGGCTGCCAGCATTGTTCTGCAGCCGCGTTTCGCTATAGATCAAATTATCATGTCCGATAAAGGTTAAGATTAAATAATCAGTCCTGCTTCTTAATTTTTGATGGAATCACGACCCTTACTGTTGTCCCTTCTCCGAGTTGGGATTGTATAGCGACACCATAGCCGACACCACCCAGTTTGGGCAGAAGGCAATAATGGAAAAATACACGGGGAGAAGAAGGAGAGCAGACCTGCAATAAACACGCTTTCAACGAAGACCTGCTCCGTCAACATAGCAACGACCTCCTTGACTACTTCTATTTTACGATTTTTCTGGTAAAAAGAGTAAGTACTTTGATGATCAGTTTCTATGAAATGATGATGCCTTGTTATAAAACTTGAGCAAAATTAAAAAACTCCAAATGAAGCGGATTATTTGACTTAATAGATCCTTTATCTAGAATTCGAAGGTTAGTTTACTTATTATTATGTTAATGTTTATATTCGGGGCTCATGTAACAATAGGAGGGGAGTGCGAGTAATGACTGCATACGAAAAACCAAGCTTGAACTTAAGTGAGGTAGAGGCAGTATTAAGGACTCATCTCGGTTCTAAAGTGGTAGAGATAACGCCGCTGGTTGGCGGTAACTTGAGCATTGTTTTCTCCTTCAGCAATGAAGGAAAAAGATGCGTGATTAAATTCAGTGACATGGAGGGAGCGTATAAAACTGAACATTATATTTCGGAACTGCTTTCTAACCAGGATATACCGTTTCCTAGATGCCTTGGACAAGGGAAAGTCGGACATCTAGCATACTCCATAATGGAACGGATTGATGGCCGTAATCTAGCGGATTTCTCAGCTGAACAGCAAACCCACCAACTCCCAGAGCTTATAAGGATATTGACACGTCTAAACCATGTAGATCTCGGGCTAACAAGCGGATATGGGTGGGTCGGGCCTAACGGTGACGGAGCATTTCAAACATGGAAAGACTATTTGGTTGCATCATTTGCGGAGGATCAGACGGGGAACTTCTGGGAGAATTGGTACGACTTATTTCAAAGTACTTGTTTAGAAAAAGATGTATTTGATGAATGCTACAAACGATTAATGGCTTACTCGTCCTACAATGAACCTCACCGTTACTTCATTCACTGAGATTTTCACCAATAGAATATCTTGTCCGACGGCACACGTATAACCGGTATCATTGATGGCAACTTTGCATATGGCGATTTTCTTGTTGATCTCGCAATTCTCAATAGACACATGGAAGGGCGTCAGGTAATTCAAACTTATCAAGACTATCAAGAAAAAGTTGGAATTATTATTCCAGATTTCAAAGAGAGATTACTTGGAGCCTATTATTTTAAAGGGATGGATGGACTTCGTTTTTATGCAAAAATGGGGTGGAAAGATGCCTATTACAGTACTCGTAACTTTCTTCTCAACTTAGAGACTTAAGTAATTCTAAGAAGAATAAAATGCTTCTAAAGTGATTTACTTGAAAGTTCACCTTAAGGACAATCACTTTGGGTAAATATAAAAGAAGCATTTAATCAGCCGATGCAACAATCAATTCGAAGAAGATTTGTTATTTGACATAACCTTTGAAATTATGCGAGAAGAAAATAACTTAATAAACAAAGAGTACAGTAATCAAAAAAGCTTTTTACATTACTCTTTATCAATGTCTGACTTATAACAAGTCCGAGAGCAGTTTAAAGTGGACATGTTTCCAATTCCTGTTTCTATTCATAACTTACATTAGGCATTTACCCAGTCACGATTATGAAGTGAATAGATCGAGGGGAGTAAATAATTATGGAAAATGAAACACGGAATGGAAATATACCACAACCGATAAGAAATGATGGTGCCGGTTGGTGGGATTTAGGGCCACGCGACATCATGCGAGACATTGAGAACCCTGACATGCTAGTATCGCCTGCCACCGATGCCGGGTCGTTGTCCAATATGAAGTTCTCTTTCTCCGACACTCACATGCAGTTAAACCATGGTGGCTGGTCGCGGGAAATTACGGTTAGAGAACTGCCGATTTCAACCACGATTGCGGGGGTGAATATGGCTTTGACTCCGGGTGGTGTGCGCGAGTTACATTGGCATCAGCAAGCGGAATGGGCTATCATGCTTGTGGGGCGAGCGCGCATTACATCAGTTGACCAGAACGGGAGGAACTTCATTGCCGACGTAGGTGTAGGCGACTTGTGGTACTTCCCTCCCGGAATTCCGCATTCTATTCAAGGATTGGAAGAAGGTAGCGAGTTTTTGCTCGTCTTCCCTGACGGCAATTTCTCTGACCTCAATACTATAACTATCTCAGATTGGTTCGCACATACACCAAAGGAAGTACTATCGGCGAATTTCGGTGTGCCAACAAGCACTTTTGCCCATATCCCGAACCATCAACTATACATTTATCAGGGAACTGTTCCCGGTCCAATCGAAAGTCAGCAGGTAGCAGACCCGCAAGGTACGATACCATTATCCTTTACACATCGACTACTCGCACAAAAGCCGATTGTAACTCCGGGCGGCACTGTGCGTATAGTCGATTCTACCAACTTTCTGATTTCCACTCAAATTGCCGCATCGTTGTTGGAAATCAAACCAGGAGCGATGAGAGAAATGCATTGGCATCCAAATAATGATGAATGGCAATATTATATCTCAGGTACAGCTCGTATGACGGTATTCGCAGCCAATGGCACTGCTCGCACTTTCGATTATCGAGCTGGGGATGTAGGATATGTACCGCGTGCATTTGGTCACTATATTGAGAATACCGGTGATAAAACCCTTTGGGTTATGGAGATATTTAAGAGTGACCGCTTTGAAGATGTTTCGCTTAATCAGTGGATGGCACTTACACCTCATCAATTAGTACAGGGGAACCTTAATGTAGGACCAGAATTAATAAACGCATTGACAAAAGAAAAACAATATATTGTAAAAAATCCGGGATTTTCTTACTACCCAAAAACTGATATATAGGTGCATCAGCGTTGTTAGGCTCCTCTATTAGTTGGAAAGCTTGTTGGACAACGAGTACGATAGCTTAATAAAACACCTACCTAAAAGAAACATCACAAAAGTTGATATCGGTGTGATCATTTAATTTGTCACATGACTTGCTTTTAAATGTGTACTCACAAGGGGCCAACAGGTCCAAATACATTCCCACATACAGCTGCAAATGAAATATTTTCCTTTATCCAACATTGGGCACACGAATATTTAGACGAAGTTTATTTTTTGGGTTCATGTCGGGTGACAAGAACATTATCATATTAATAACCGCGAATATCGCGGCTTTTATGTTTTATGGGATCAAGTTCTTGTCAAAGCCGAATGACAAGAACTTGATCCCATTCCCGACGGATAGCACTTGCCAGCCCCTAGGAACAATCTATCCAAAGACCTTTACTATCCTCGTGAAAACAGAATATCGGAATTTTTTATACCCGATATCCTCGATATTCTGAGTTCTAATGGAGCATGCGTTGGCAAGGGGCCGGTAGCCTTTTTATAGCCCGCACATGAGGCATAGATTATAACCGACACCGGTTAACCGTTGGCTGTTGATATAGAAAGGGTCGCGATAACGCTGGAGCGCCCGCTCATTGTCTTTGGCGTTCGCATCGGCCCAGATGCGAATCATGCCGTCCGGGTAGAAGCAGAGCAGCTGCTCACCCGGCAAATCCATAAACCGTGACGCCATGGCCACGGTTCCGCCGACGTGCCCGCAGGAGCGTCCGCTGCGGTCGAGCACTTCACCATCGCCGCCAGGCACGCCGCAGACGAGCTCATGGAACCCGTCGCCGTTCAGGTCGACGGGGATGGTTTGGTACACGCTGAAGGGCAGCGTGTAGGGCTGGCCGTCTGCGGTATCGAAGACGAATTCATCGCGGTCCTGATGAAAGCGGCCGTCCGGCCCGCAGGTTTTCTTCCCGATGCGGATCGCCATCGCGACATGCCCGCCGTCGTCTTTCAGACGAGCGGTCCAGCCCATGTCCATGTGGCCATAATCGACGTCGCCCCACAGCCTTTCACCCGCGGTGTCGTACAGAAGCACGCGCGGCGATGCTTCAGGGTCTCCCTCTCGGATCGTATAAAAACTCCATTCACCCGTGTTTGGATTGCGCATCGGCTGGATAATATCGGAATGCCCGCGGTAAGTATCGCGGTCGGCGCAGAACAGTTCCTTGCCGGTATCGAGCTCGATGCAGCGCTCCCCCCAGAAAATCTCATCAATCCCATCCTGATTGATGTCCACTACGGGGCACAGGTGGCTCCCTCTGGCACCTGCTTCGTCTTTACCTACCTTGAATTCCCAACGAAGGCTCATGTCCTTATTCCAGCCTTGAAGGTACATATTGCCATAGGTTCCCTGCGCTGTTACTAATACAGGGTCACCGTTCACGTGCCCGCCTGCAATAAAATTGCGGAATTGGGTGGATAACGTTTGCTGTACATCCTGATAGATCCATGGATATTGTCCGATCGTTTCACCAGTCCGTCCGTCGAGCCTTTCCAGACAGCTGTTTTGCAGGCTTAGCTGATGCTGCTGGTTGAGGTTGTTGACATACCAGATTTCATCCACGCCATCGCCGTCCAGATCGAAAGGAAAGACAGGGCAAAACCAGATGCCAGGAATAACGGTTTTGCCGAAATCACGAGTCCATAATAGGTCCCCCTCCTGCGTGAATAGCGTCAGCTTCAAGGTATCTGTTGGAAAGAAAAACATTTCATAATATGGGTCAATATCGAAATCGGCGCTGTACACTACCGCAATAGCATTGTTACCTTCGCCAAGCCGCACCGGGAAAGCACGTAGCATACCGATAGGGGACCCCAGCGAAAGCTCCAGGACTTGCTTTAATTCGATTTCTTTGGTCATTGATTAAACCCTCCTACATTTTTTATAAAAGCTAAGAAAGCATAACCTCACCTAAAGTGCATGTTGAACTTTCTACTAGCAAGAAAACCTGTATTTGATCTGCGGTCCTTCATCCTTGAGAGATCTCGATATAGCTTTTCTTAAGTGTAAGTTACTGCCCGCTTGAATCTTCTATCCTTTAACTGCTCCCACCATAACCCCTTTTACGAAAAACCGTTGGATAAACGGATAAATCACGATGATTGGCAGTGATGCCAGAAAGATTGATGCCGTGCGGATAGAAAGAGATGAAACCTCGCTCATGGCTGACATGTCTCCCATTAAAGCTGCCATTTCCATCTGGATAACCATATCCCTCAGGAAGAGCTGCAGCACTTTGAGATCGGCGGAGCTGGTATAAATGACCGCATCCATAAAAGCATTCCAATGCTGTACAGCTATGAACAGACCGATGGTCATAATGGCCGGAAGGGACAAGGGTAAATAAATTTTGGCGAAAATAAAAATGTCGTTAGCTCCATCCATTTTGGCGGATTCTTCCAGGCTGTCCGGTACATTCTCGAAAAAGGTGCGAAGCAAAATAACGTTCCACGTACTGATGGCTGTTGGAATGACGAGCGCCCAGATCGTATCCATCAATCCGGTTGCTTTGACAATCAGAAAGGTGGGCACGATGCCGCCATTAAACATCATCGTGATGATGATGTAGATCATAAATGCTTTTCGGCCCGGCAAATACCTCTTGGAAAGCGCATAGGCTATCGTTAGCTGCAGCAGCAAATTGACTGCAAGCCCAAGCACAGTACGTGTTACCGTCACCATAAAGGAATGCAGAAACTGCGGATTATCGAAGATCAGACCGTAAGCCTTGAGATTGAAGCCTCTTGGCAGCAGCATAAGCTCGCCTTCTCGAATTAGATTGGAGTCACTGACGGACGCCAACATAACATAATAGAAGGGGAGGAAGGTCAGGATAGCAAAAACGATAAGTATAGCACCGATTCCTGCATTCGCAGATAGCTTCATGGACATGGTGGTTGCTCCTTTCCGTTTACCATAAGGAAACCTCGCTGAATTTTTTTGCCAGCCGGTTGGTGCTCCAAATCAGGAAGAAGCCAATGACTGACTGGAACAGCCCGATTGCGGCGGTAATGCTGAATTGAGCGCTTTGCAAGCCAACTCGGTAAATATAGGTGCTCAATACATCGCCGACATCGTACACAGACGGATTGTACAAGATGTAAATTTGCTCAAAGCCAACATCAAGCAAGTAGCCGATTTTCAAGATGAGCATGATGAGAATTGTATTGCGTATGCCCGGCAGAGTGATGTAAACCAGCTTTTGCCGACGGTTGGCTCCATCGATGGTTGAAGCTTCGTATTGCTCAGTGTCGATGGAGCTTAATGCCGCTAAATAAATGATAGCCCCCCAGCCGGATTCCTTCAGAATGGATGAAATAACAACAATAGGTCGAAAAAATTCGGACTTGCTCAGAAAAAAGATCGGCTCCATACCTAAGGAACGAAGCATATTGTTGACCAAGCCTTCATTCGGGGATAAAAGTTGAATAACAATGCCTCCAAATACAACCCACGACAAGAAATGGGGGAAATAAACGACCGTTTGGATCGCTCTTTTGAACAGCAGATTTTTCATTTCATTCAGTAATAGGGCAAGGATGATGGGGACGGGAAAAGCGAACGCCAGCTCGTACAAGTTGATTACCAGCGTATTTCGGACAATGGCATAAAAATCCTGATTGCGAAATAAAAACTCAAAATGCTTAAGTCCCACCCAGGGGCTACCCCAAATGCCTTTGGAAAAATTGTAATCCTTGAACGCGATCATGACTCCATACATGGGCATATAACGAAAAATGAAATACCACAGCAGCCCGGGAAGCAGCAGTACGTACAAATACTTATGTTTCGTTATGGTCAGCCAAGCGGCCGTTAGCTTCTTGCGTTTAGCTGTTTGCGTGACGCGGCTCTGTGACTCCGTCCAAGCTCTCATGATCTTTCGCCTCCCTCATTCGATATTGGCTTTATTATAGGAGTGCAGCTCCGCCTGGAAAACTAACATTATAACGGATCGTGTATATATTTCTAGCTTTGGACTGAACAAATTTTTGAGTCAAAGAAATGTACCTTAACCAGCATGTATAAAATGTTATAATCGGCATGACAGCGTTTACTTGTAAAAAGACAACATTATCGGGGGGATAGTCAAATGAGGCTCGCAAGGCTGAAGCTGCCGAAAAAGAAGCTTGTGCTGTTACTGATGGTTGTCGTTCTGATGATCGTGCTTTCCTATGGGGTGAATCTGATTAAAGTCCACAGAGATACTTCGGAACGGTTCGTGGAATCGTTTCATGTGACCCACGAGAACCTGGTTTCCCTTTCATTAGTTTTGGAAAAGCAGATTAACTCTATTTATTACCAACTGACCTTGGAACGCGTCCTCAGGGACTGGTTATCCCAGCCCAAGCCGCTCATTACAAATATGTATATGTTGGGTGAGGTGCAGGAAAACTCGCTCAAAATTATTAACAGCAACCCACTAATCGTTTCCGTGTATATATACAGTAAAGTAAACCGAATGGTACTGGCTTCCAACCATGAATTCACAAACCTTGACCAGTTTCCCGAAAAGGAGCTGTTCTCCGAGTTTAATGAAAGAGAAGGTCATTGGGTCGGCAAGCGTGAGGAGAAGGCTGGGTATGTCAACAAAAAGAATATTATTACGTTTGTCGGTCCATTAGGGGATACAGGGCTTGTAGCCATTAATGTGGATGAGCAGAAGCTGTTTGCTACAACACCGGATAATTACGCCATGTTTCTGATGGGCAAAGGGGACCGAATTCTTACGATAAGAGCCGGCAAGGATGTGAACGTGGACACACTGCCGCTCGGTCAACTGCCTGATCTGAACAAGATATCGGATAAACCGGTCCAATGGGGGGCCTATTACATGTCCGTTTCCGGGCAGCCGGGCGGCGAATGGAAAATGGTTTCGTTCACACCGCAGATTGAGCTGTCCTCCTCCTGGAAAAACCGCAGGAATATGATACTGGCAGTAGCTGTTTTATTAATAGGATTAATTGTTATTATTTACGGATATATTCGAAGATCTTATTTTCAACCGATCGAGAGGCTGGAAATCTCATTTAATAAAAATCTGGAGGATCTCAAGCATCATCTGGTGCTGAATGTAGTGACTGGAAAGCTGAAGGAAGCCGATATTCGGGATAAAATGACGGAGATGGGGCTGAGGTTTCCGACGGATCGGTTTATGGTGATCGTGTTCCAGATTGATGACTTTTACAATTACCTTCTCAGCATGAAGCAGGATGAACGCTTTTTCATGGACAAAACGATCTATAATGCCATTAAGTGGACATTCATGACAACCTATGCCTGCTATCCGGTTAAAGCTGAGCTGGAGAAGATCGCCATTCTTGTTGCTGTCCCGCGGGATGTGGAGGAAAGCGCGATGCTTCAACGTTTGGAAGGGACGGTTAGATATTTGCAAAATGAAATCCGGGACAGCTGCAATTTAACGATTTGTGCGGGGATCAGCCGGATTCAGGATGGGCTTAATCGTGTGCACCACGGGTATTATGAAGCGCTCCAGGCCGTTGGGTTCAAAACCATATACGGAAAGCACAGCATCATCCATTATCGGGACATTGCCGCCAAAAAGACGGAGGAATCTGCATATGGGGTAGACGATATCAGCAAGCTGTGTCTGCTTCTTAAAGAGGGGCTGACGAATGAATTTGAAGTGCAGCTGCAGCAAATGCTGGATGGACTGGTAAATGAGGAAAGGTTCTCGTTGGATCGCGTAAATGCGTTTTTTTCCAATGTTCTGTACGGAATTGTGAAAATGATGCTGGAGCTTAGACTTGAAATGAATGAAATTGTTCAAGGCGATATTTTTATGAACATGTACAGCTATGAATTTGTACAGGATAAAACGGAGTACGTAAAGCAGGTAGCTGGTAAGGTGTCGGCTTGCATCATGTCACGGAAAAACTCTAACAATAAGACGCTTCAGCTGATCGTCGACTACATTCATGCCAATTATGACAAAACGATATCGCTGACGACCATATCGGATTCGCTCGGCATCAACTCTTCCTACATTAGTACCCTTATGAAACACGAGTTTGGCTGCGGCTTTGTTGAGTATTTGAATCAGCTCAGGATTAAAAAAGCCCAGCTTCTGTTGGAGAATCCAGATCTGGCTATTAAGCTCATATCGGAAATGTGCGGCTATGATACGGTTCATTCGTTTATTCGCAATTTTAAGAAGCTAAATTTGTTTACACCCAGTGAATACCGAAATAAATTGTTGGCCAAGAGGAATGTATAAAAAAATGAACAGAGCTGGTTTCAAAAGTTTATACATGACTCGAAATATTGTAAATTGCGATTCTTTCCAAGGCATTCAACAATAGGGATAACGTCCAGCACTAGTTGACGGACGGATGCATCCTACACTTTTGAAGGAGGAAGTCGCATGAAAAGGAAAAGGGTCTCTTGGCAATCTATCTCGCTCCCCATGTTGCTAATTACCGCTGCGTGCACGGCTATAGCCGGCTGCAGCTCAGGTGGATCAACAACTGGAGGAGCTGCCGATACCCCAGACAAAGCAAAGAGCGCAGGGCCGGCCAAGTTCAAGGTTATGTTCGACTATAATGTAGATCCGAAGGGAATGTCTTTGACCGATAACGAATACATCCGGTTTCTTAAAGAAAAGACGGGTGTTGAGGTTGTGCTCGATTCGCCAGGGACAGCCGGATATGTCGATAAGCTGAATGTTCTTATGGCTTCTGGCAGCTACCCGGATGCTTTTGCCGTAGGGGACCGGGATTTAATAATGAAATATGCCAAAGACGATCTACTGGCTGATCTGAGTCCTTACATCAATGACACCGCCAAGTATCCGAATTTGAAAAAGGTGATGCCTGCTGACTCATGGCTGCCGGTTACTGAGAAAGGTAAGGTGTTCGCCATTCCTTACAGCCGCCCCGACGGCTTGAGCCAGGTTGTTTATATTAACAAAGTGTGGCTGGATAAGCTGAAGCTGCCCATTCCGAAGACGATAGATGATTTTTATAACGTTATGAAAGCATTTACATTAAATGATCCTGACGGCAACGGCAAGAATGATACCTTCGGCTTACTGACCACTAACAATATAGATAATGGGGCCAGAGCTTTCAAGGCGGCTTATAATGCAGAGGCTTATTCAATTAGAGATGGCAAGGTAACGCCTCCGGAAATTACTACGGAATACAAAGATTTCTTGAAGTTTATGAACAAGCTGGTTAATGAGAAAATTCTAGATCCTGAGTTTCCTACCGTGACGTCGCCGATTTTTCAGCAAAAGTTTAAGTCGCTCAAGTACGGTGTGATCTCCGGCTTCTGGCATTATCCATCCGGTCTTGAAATCCCGAAGGAAGTAATGAGCCAGTATATAGCTTTACCGCTGCCACTGCAGCCGGATGGCAAGCCTGCCAGCTTCTCGTACCCGAGCTTGAACCGGCATTACGTGGCCATTCCTAAAACGACTAAAAATATCGATCAATTAATGAAGTTTATGGATTGGGCTGTGTCGCCTGAGGGGATGAAATTCTCATTTATCGGCGTACCTGATTTCAACTATAAGGAAGTGGGCGGCAAAATTGAGCTGACCCAGCAGCAGCTGGCTCCTATCCACTGGTCGTTCTCGCTGGTGAGAACAGGACAATTGACTGATGATGTAAAGAAATACATTGGGGTCGTTTATCCGAAGGAAGCGGTAGATAATCTGGAAATGGCGGCCAAAATCGGTAAGGCCGATCTGCTTCGTGCGGCATTGCCATACTACCCGGATCTGATAGGGTTTAATCTAGGTAAAATTACAAGCGAGTATACGACCAAAGCGATTCTTGGCAACGCTGATGTGGATAAAACATGGGACGATTACGTAAATCGGTACAATTCAGCCGGAGGAGACAAAGCCATTCAATTCTGGACCAATTGGTATAACACAGAAGGAAAGACCCTTCTTAAATAGGGCTGCAGCAATTTACGCTATTATAATCGAGGAGGCTTATTAAATGACCCATTCTACAAAACAAGTTAAGCTGGAGAAAATAATACAATTTTCGGTTGGACAAAAGCTTGGACAGCTTAGAGCTATTCCCGTTCAATTAGGAGGAGGTAAGCAAGCCTTTCTCGCCGTATATTCGGCTGACTTCGATGTGGATCCGTCGGTTAATATGTTTTTTTATCCTACGGATACATTGAAAATGATGCTGTTTGAAGAAACAGGGGAAGTGCTGTGGAAGCGGGAGCTGGGGAAAACGGTCGTACCCGGTATTTGGTTTTGTCCGGTGTATCCGTTCGACCTCGATGGAGATGGTGTCGATGAGTTGTGGTTCGTCAACAATTTGAATGAGCAGCATCCGTTTGCCCTTCCTTTTTATCGGCTGGAGCGGCTGGATGCAACGAATGGGGAAACGACCGGACAATGGCAATGGCCTAATGATGGAGGTAAGGAGGAGCCGCTTAGCTGCACCTTCCGTAACTTTATTGTTGGGGGCTATGCCAACGGCGAGCCTGTGCTGGTAACGGCACAAGGTACGTATTGGGGCATGCATCTGCAAGGCTGGAACCCGGATATGTCGTCTCGTTGGGAGCTGAACATCAAGAAGGACGATCCAGGCGCTCGGGGCAGCCATGTCACTCCAGTCATAGATTTGAACGGAGACGGTGTCGATGAATTAATGTGGGGAGAACGCTGCATCGAGCTCGATACAGGAAAAGAGCTGTTCTGCGCTGACCGGGATGTATATGCGGGTCATTCGGATGTGGTTCAGCCGGTGCTTAATCGGAATAAGAACGAGTGGTCTCTGTTTACAGTTCGGGAATCCGATCCGACTGCTACACCGCGTGTCGTCATGTTTGACGATCAAGGGAACCGCAAATGGGGAGATGTGGAGGCAGGACACATGGACATCGGATGGGCGGCCCGGCTTCAGGATGACCGGAGCCACGTGACCATGGCTATTCGAATTGGTGCCAAAACGTGCGGACCTGATGGCCGTTTTCATCAGAATATGGACGAATTTATATATGATGCGGAGTCAGGCGAGTCTTATGAGCTGCCATTTAGCGTTTATCGCACGATACCAGTTGACATTAATGGCGACGGCTACCATGAGCTTGTACGGGGGATGCCTGCCGGTGATGGAGAGGTGTTCGATCGTCATGGCGTTTCCTATGGGAACGTGGGAGGTACCGTGGCTATGGCATCGAAGTTATTGGATTTGCCTGGCGAGCAAATATTATCGTTCAGTCCTGATGGTACGATCACCCTATGGGCTGATCGAAATGCCGAGGATGGCCCGGAGGCGACAGCTCGGTATAAGGATCCTTATTACAAGGCATGCCAAAGATTGTATGCAGTGGGTTATAATTTATATATTATTGCCGGCTTGTAGGGAGCGGCAAAACACCAAAAACTGTGTTCCCCGCCTTGGGCTGAGAACACGGTTTTTGGTTTAGTTTGGACACAAATGTGCCAACATAACATATGGAAGAAAAGCTTGAGGAATCAGGCTTATGGCAGAAACCGCAATTCGACTTTATGGGAGTAGTTTAGTGTCATTTATTAATGACATTAAATTACTCCCATTCTCCGTTATTGACGACAAAATCTCCCCCTTTTACCGTAGCGGAGATTTATTGTTTGAAACCTGAGTTTAAAGCTGTGCTTGATAGCTTAAAGACAGAATATTATGGGAATTATGATGAAATTGATGCAACGCTAGTGCCTGAATATATATTTTTCGGGGTGGGACCAACTTGTTTTAAAAAATATACTAGAATACAAGAATACAAGAGGGTTTACATCGGTTAAAATCTGAACTACAATTAGGTTATGAAAACGTAAACAACCCCCCATAGAATAGGAGGGTGAGCATAGCCTCTGCCATTTAGTTTATTCATTGAATTAACCAAGTGAACTGCGAGAGAGTGATGTCCGTGGCAAACATTCAAAATCCGGAACTGGGGGGGGAATCCCGATCAGAACTTTTGCAGGGTTGAAGACGATTATTACATAGCCGTTTCGAATTTCAAATGGCT
Organism: Paenibacillus sp. GCM10027630; assembly: GCF_042676305.1. Lineage (NCBI taxonomy): Bacteria > Bacillati > Bacillota > Bacilli > Caryophanales > Paenibacillaceae > Paenibacillus > Paenibacillus sp. GCM10027630. Next base: position 193,803 of record NZ_JBHTGY010000033.1, read on the forward strand.
TCCCGGGGTGCAAATTCACCATTCCAGGGATTTGGTCAACTGACATCTTGTGGCCCGGCCTTTAAATCGTGTTTCCCAATTGGATATGAAAGGGGATCCGAGCTCCGACGGGGTACAGGCTCCGTTTTTAAATTACCACGACGGGAAGTTTTGCTATTTTTTCGGATATGAAGGTGTATGCCGGGGCCTGGAAAGACGGCCATAATTATTTGGTTACCTGCGAGTGGAGCGACCCGGTTCGTTTGAACAGTTGGGGATTCGATCATTCTTTGTTTCACGACGATGACGGAAAGAAATATCTGGTCAATATGCATTGGAACCAAAGGACTTACTTTTGCCGGCATTGTATTGCAGGAATACTCTCAGGTAGAACAACGTTTTATTGGAAAACCGAAAGTTATTTTTCAAAGAACGGACATCAAAATAACGGAAGGGCCCCATTTATACCGGTTAAACGGATATTATTACCTGCTTACGGCAGTGGGTAAAACCCGGTATGGGCACGCAGCCACTCTGGCCAGGTCGAAAACGATTGATGGTCCTTATGAACTGCATCCTGATAATCCCTTCCTTACGTCATGGCACGTCCAGAGAAATCCGCTGCAAAAGTGCGGGCATGCTTCGATAGTGCAAACGCATACAGGAGAATGGTATTTGGCTCATCTTACAGACAGACAATAAGTGGAATCGCCTGTTATGGAGGAAGCCAAGTGCTACCTTTCAGAGATCGACCGTTCGCGTTCAAAAACTGCAAGGTCAACGATGGCCTGCTCAATGTACTGAAGAAATATACAAATTGAAATAGTCAGGTTGAAAAATGTGCAACCTTAGTTCGTATCGTACCGGGCTAAAACCCATGAAAAAAGACGGTTCATTACCATCCGTTGAACATAACTTTAGTTACGAAGTATAGCGAAGAACCGTAAATGGAGGTTGTAGTTTATGAACGCAATGAATAGTAGTGTTGCTCTGGATAAAAAGCATAGCGTTGGAAAGCCGCTGAAAAAAAAGAAAGGATTCTTTTATTATATAAAATATGATTTTATACTTTACCTTATGTTGATTATCCCTGTTGCATATTTATTGACATTTAAATATGCTCCCATGTATGGCATACAGATTGCTTTCAAGGATTACAACATTTTTCAGGGAGTCAACATGAGTCCCTGGAATAATTTTGAAACATTCAAGCAAATTTTTGCATCACCACAATTCTTTCAGGTTGTTAGAAACACTTTGATGCTTAACGGTTTGGATTTGATTGTGGGATTCCCAGCGCCGATCATTTTGGCTATTTTAATAAATGAACTGGTTTGGAATAAGTTTAAGAAGGTAAGTCAGACAATACTGTATCTGCCGCATTTCCTTTCCTGGGTTATTATCGGCGGGATTGTTGCTCAGTTACTTTCTCCTACAGGTATGTTAAATACATTAATTAGCCATATGGGTGGACAACCGTTACCGTTCCTCACGGACAAATATGCATGGGTTGCAACTTATGCTTTAGTTGGAGTATGGCAAAATGCAGGATGGGGTACAATTTTGTATCTTGCTGCTATGACGGGAATTGACAAGCAGTTGTATGAAGCAGCTGACGCAGATGGTGCAGGGAGATTCAGGAAGATTTGGCATGTTACGCTGCCAGGTATCAGACCAACTATTGCGATCCTTCTGATACTGCAGCTCGGTAATATTATGGCTATTAACTTCGACCGTCCATTTACCATTCAAAACAACCTTGTCATGGACTTTGGTGACGTTATCAGCACCTATGTTTATCGTGTAGGTATCCAATCTGCGAACTTTTCAGTTGGTGCAGCTGTCGGCCTGTTCCAGTCTGTAATTTGCTTAATATTCCTGGTAACTTCCAACTTTATTACGCGCAAACTAGGCGAAAATGGAATATGGTAAGGAGGAACTGACAATGTCACAAATTATAAAAAATAGAATTGTTGACTATACAGCAGCATTTGTAGTATTAATTGCGGTTTTTATATGCCTGGTTCCTTTTCTCTATATTCTTTCGCAATCACTTAGCTCTAATAGGGCAATTATATCCCAGGCGGTTACCATCTATCCTATAGACTTTAATATAGAAGCTTATAAAGTTGTTTTCGGTGATGCCGGTATGTTGTACTCATTGTTTTATACGGTGATCCTGACAGTTGCATTTGTGCTCCTTTCATTGACAGTTACAATATTGGCGGCTTACCCGCTGACTAAAAAAAGACTCAAGGGCAGAAATACTTTATTGCTAATGATGCTGTTTACCATGTATTTTAGCGGTGGTTTAATTCCGGATTATCTGAATGTAAAGAATCTGAATCTTTTGAATACTCCATTTGCACTTATTCTTCCGGGTATGTTGAGCGTTTACTATATGATCATTTTGAAATCGTTCTTCCAGAGCTTACCTGATAGCTTGGAGGAAGCTGCACACCTGGACGGATGCAACGAACTGCAGATTCTGCTTAAGATTGTGCTGCCTCTTTCTAAGCCAGCACTTGCCACAGTCAGTTTACTATATGCGGTATTCAGGTGGAATTATTTTCAGGATGCTCTTTTCTACATTACAGACCAAAATCTGTATACGATACAGCTTAAGCTGTATAATGTCATCAATATTTCGCAGCAAATGTCTGGCGAGAATGTCAATGTAAATCTGCCTTCAGAGGCTTTGAAAGCGGCAAGTATTATGTTTGGTACAGTTCCGATTCTTTTAGTATATCCGTGGCTCCAGAAGTACTTTGTATCTGGCATTATGATTGGTGCCGTTAAAGGTTGATGTAGGTAAGTGAAATGGATTATTTAATCTATTTCGCGAATTTATATAATTAATTTGCTAAATAACAAATTTACAAAAGGAGTGGTTTCTTTGAAGGTAACGGCAAAAAGATCTATCTGTGTTTCTTTGGCAGCGCTAACAATTGTGTTGGCCGGCTGTCAGAGTAATTCGTCAAGCGGCACACAAAATGGTGCAGCAGGCACTACAAAAGAACATCGAACGTTGACTGTCGAAGTTTTCGACAGAGGCAAACCCGGTCAGCCGGATTTGAATAATAACTTCTGGACAAAGTATATCAACGATAATTTCGGCAAGCAGTTTAATGCCACAGTAAACTTTGTTACAGTTCCTAGAGCCCAGGAAGTAGACAAGTTGAACGTATTGATGGCAGCCGGCCAGGCACCTGACATTTCCTACACATACAACCAGGGTGTTGTTTATAATTATGTACAGCAGGGTGGTTTGGCAGAGCTTGATTCAGTACTCAAGCAGCATGGACCTATTCTTACAAAGTATCTTGGCGATGATGTATTAAAGTATGGTAAATTTAATGGCAAGCAATATTCTGTACCAGGCAAGAGGACTGTTCTCGCAGGTTCAAATACGTTTATCCGTAAAGACTGGCTCGATAAACTGGGTCTTCCTGTTCCTACTACATCGGAACAATTCTATAACACCATGGTTGCATTCAAAGAGAAAAACCCTGGAAATGTAACCGGAGTTATTCCATATGGTTACTCACTGCAACCTCAAAATCCCGGGCTGAGCTATGTACCGGAAGCCTTTAAACCATCTAACCTTACTGAAGAACAGTTTGCTACGCTTCAGCCGCAAGCTATTTGGCAGGCAAATTGGAGTATGCCAGGGTTTGATAAAGCTGTTCAATATATGAACAAGATGTATAATGCAGGCTTGATTAGCCCGAATTTCGCAACTGACAAGGATGGAAAACTGTTGGATGCGGATATTTCCAATGGAAAAGTCGGAGCATTCCAGACTAACTGGGACGGTCCGTACAGGACAGCTCCCGGCACCTATGTCAACCTTGCAAAGAACGTTCCTGGTGCTCAGCTTATTCCTATCGATCCATGGCAGAATGATGCAAGCAAACATCCTAAGAACGGGTACAGCCCAAATGGTATGTATATAATTATACCTAAATCAAGTAAGAATGTTGACCTTGCAATACAGTACCTCAACTGGATGGCTGATCCCAAGGTAACCCTCTTCCTCCAGAACGGTCAGGAAGGCGTGGACTACAACATGGTTAATGGTGTTCCAAAACAGACAGGAACAACAAATACAGGCGAAAAGATGATGACGGTTGCTAACAACCTCGACTATGATATACTTTCAAACGGTATCGAACTTGGTGATCAGCAGAAGAATAATGCAGCAATTTCTGCAGGATATCCTGGTTATGAAAAGGATGCAGAGAATGCTTTAAAGGTAGGGATGGCGGACTATTATACGACTTACTTTTATTCAATACCGAATGCAGCCGATGCAAAAAACAACGCAGAGCTTAGGAATCTTTCAGCTCAAATGCTTGCAAAACTAATTGTTGCTAAGCCAGCCGAAGTGGATAGCCTGTACAAAACATTAGTACAACAGTACATGGATCAGGGTGGCAAGGCAGTTCAAGACGAGTATGTAAAAAATTACAAAGTTCAGAATGGTAAATAATAAGGGCTCTTCGCTATATCTCGTTATTAATAAATACTTTCAACAAATGAATAAGTGATAATAAAGTGGCAGCTAGGGATTATAATTCCAAGGCTGCCACTGTTTTTTGTTATCTGCGGAGGTATGCAACTAACTAATTATTTGTCCAATGACACAATTTAGTACAAACTACTCAGTTAATGTGTTGACAATATACATAACGGGGGTATACTATATTTAATGTTAATACATGGTTGGAGAGTTGATTAATGGGCTCGGCAGGACGGCCGTCACGAGACACTGTTGTAAACTCATAACCCCGTATTGATAAGAAAAGGAGGTAATTATTATGGCGAATCAAGCGCAAGCAGCGGGCTTACCTGATCCACGGCGTTGGAGTGCTTTGGCGTTATTATGTCTGGCTAATTTCATGGTTATTATGGATACGTCCATCATCGGGGTTGCATTACCTGCTATTAAAGAAGCTCTAGGATATACACAAGCAAGTCTTCAATGGGTTTTCAACGCCTATGTTATTTTCTTTGGCGGATTTCTGTTACTTGGCGGAAGGCTATCGGATTTATTCGGACAACGGCGCATCTTTATGCTCGGCTTCCTGATTCTTACGGTAGCGTCACTATTAGCAGGTGTCGCATGGAATGAAGGTTCATTAAATGTAGGGCGTGCCTTGCAAGGATTCGGTTCCGCATTGATTGCGCCAGCAGCGCTTACCATTGTGATGATTTTATTTAATGGTAACCCGAAGGAACTAGGTAAAGCTTTAGGGTTTTGGGGTGCTTCGGCAGCAGCAGGAGGAACAGCGGGTGTGTTTTTAGGTGGTATCATCACAGAATGGTTAAGCTGGCAGTGGACTTTCTTAATCAACGTTCCGGTAGGACTTATCGTTCTTTTGATGTCATCCGGACTTTTGTCTGCTGGTGTACGAAGAAAGGGCACTGTTGATATGACCGGAGCTTTATCCGTTACAGGTGCTTTAGTCATGGCGGTATATGGTATTGTTACTGCAGAGCATAATGGATGGAGCTCCTCAACAACCGTTTGGTTCCTAGGGATATCAGTTGTTCTATTCATATTGTTCCTTATTACTCAATCAATTAAAAAAGAACCGTTAGTACCTCTCCGTATTTTCTCCGTTCCGAATTTATTTGCGGGTAATCTTGCATTAATCGCACTATCGGGTGCCTGGATACCATTATGGTTTTTTCTGAATTTATACTTACAACAAGTGTTAAAGTATTCTGCATTTGCCGGGGGACTCGGTTATGATTCTCATGGTTGGACTCATGGGCAAAATGATTGCAAAATTCGGATTTAAAATGAACATGGTGTTAGGTTTAATTGTACTCTCCGTTTCCTTGTTCATTTTCGCCGGAAATACACCGGTAGGCGGGAATTTTGTTTCTCATGTGCTACTTGCATCCTTGCTTGGTGCATTAGGAATGTCGCTTGCTTATATCCCGGCGACGATAGCTGCCATGTCGGGTGCAAAACCGGAGGAAGCCGGTCTTGCTTCAGGTTTGGCGAATACCAGTTATCAAATCGGTTCCGCGATCGGACTGGCAGCTATGGTCGCCATCGCTGGAGCGACTACAGCGACAAACGAAGCCTTAGATCAGGTTGTAGCGCTAAACCTCGGATTTCAAGCTGCATTTTTCTGGTCAGGTGTAATAGCAGCATCAGGAGCCCTGCTTGCCCTATTGTTTATTCGTACTCCGAAGCATGCAGATCACAGTACATCCTCAGCGATGTAAGAGTTAACGACTATACTACCGGCCAAACACAAGTTTGGCCGTGTTATAGGATTTGGGGGTACCAGCAATACGAACTCAAAGGAAGGGATGAACGGGATGTGCACCCACTGGAGGAAAAAGCGATGGGCCTGATGCCAAATTTGCGACATCCTTCCTGAAAACTGGAATGTATAAGTTCCAGCACAATGGGGAAGTTTTCACAGTTCCGTTTGTTGTGAATGTGCAATAACAAAATATAAACAGGAGGATGAACGCATGGGAGAGAAAATAAAAATTGCCGTTTCACCCCCGATTCAAGTCGGAGGAAGCCTGTTTACCGCGGATCAATTAGCCGCGATTGGTACACTTGCAGGACCCAGCAGCAAGATTGAAATGACTTCATTCAAACAAATGTATGTAGAAGTCGATACCGACAGGGTCGAAGACGTTAAAAATAACCTACAAAAGATCGGATTGGAGATCTATTCTGCAGGTTTTAGTGTTAAAAGTCTAATTGCCTGCAATTTCTGCAGGGGCGCTGAAGAAGCCGGGTTGGAGATGGCACACATACTGAATAAAGCAGTCGCCGGGATCGAAACGCCAATTCCTATCAAAATAGGCTATGCAGGGTGTGCACTCGGTACAAGCGAACCGATGCTTAAAGATATTGGAGTTGTAAAAATGAGGGAGACCTTTGATGTTTACGTTGGAGGTGAACCTAAGAGCTTAAAAGCATCTGTGGGAAAGCTTCTTTTGTCAGGGATCGCCCAAGAGCAGCTTGTGCAGTCCGTTACCAATATCATTAGTTATTATAAAGAGAATGCTAAAGGAAAAGAGAAGTTCAGTAAATTTGTGGATCGGGTAACACTGGAGGTCCTTAAGCAAATCGCCGCGTAATCTCAATCTACCGGCGATGATTTCCGCAATCCGTAAGAAACGTTCGCGCGCATGACGTGATAGGATTGAGGTGATGAACGGCCTTGGCCAGAGGAGGATATTATTATGAATGTTATTGAGGATTGGAGCGGCGAATTAAAAAGGGAAGCCGCATCGACGCGATCGCTTCTCGAAAGGCTCCCGGAAGACAAATTCTCTTGGAGACCGCACCCGAGGTCGATGTCTTTAGGACAGCTCGCCCTACACGCTGCAGGAGTGCCCGGAGGGCTAGCTTTATTACTGGACGAGGCAGTCAGCGAAGTTCCGGTCGTTCCGATGCCGGAGCCGACCACCCGGCAAGAACTGCTCGAAGCGCTGGAATGGAGCGTGTCTCTCGCCGAGAGCAAGCTTCGGGAATGGGGAGAAGACGGGCTAAGGGATACCTGGAAGCTCGTCAGCAAGGGGGAGACCGTCTTGGAAGCGCCCCGGATCGACATGGTGCGCACGCTGATGTTCAATCACGTTTATCATCATCGGGGTCAGTTGACGGTCTATCTCCGACTGCTCGGAATACCGGTTCCAGGGATATATGGCCCCAGCGCGGACGAACAATAACGGTGATTCAGTGCATGGCTCTAAATTAAATCAATAAATCTAAAACTCCTTGCCTAGCAGGGAGTTTTAGATTTATTGATGGCTCGAGAGGTGTCGGACGACCATATATAATACAAGGATTACGGAGAACGTTAGTTCAATCATGAAAAGGCTGTCGAAGCGATCGGCAGGCCTTTTCTCACCTAATGGGCAGGATAATGGAATGAATTGAAGAATAACAAAGAAAAGGAGTATTGGTAAATAGCGTTGTTTTACTAAAGGATGTGAGGTGTGAGATGCAATATTTCATTGGGATTGTCCCGCCAGACGAATATAAAGAAAAAATAGCAGCATATCGTATTCGTTGGCCTAGTAATCGTCTTAACGATGTTGTGGAGCCTCACATTACTGTCAAAGCGCAAGGTGGACTTACAGTGGATCTACGCTGGCTTCATAATGTAAGGCTAACTTGTTCATCGATCCAATGCTTTCGGTTATCACTTTCAGAACCGGGTACGTTTGGGAATGCCGTAACATTCCTTACAGTTGAATCATCAGATATATATGATTTGCACAGGCGACTGGTAGGTACGGTATCTCCGTCACCGGAGCTTATCGACCGCTACTTCGAATTGGAACGATTTCATCCTCATCTGACATTGGGCCAAACCTATTGGGGGATGAACGAAACGGAGATTGAAGAAATGAAGCTCGCAGCGATGAACGCCCTAAAGGTACTTACGAGTTAATAGTTGGCAAGTGGTAAAGCAACTTTTGTTAAATGACAAGACGAAATAGGAGTGTGATTCAACTAACGGTGAACTATATCTTAATAGAACAGCGGCATACTTAGACTTTTATATAGTCTAAAGTATGCCGCTGTTTTATTTTTGAAACAAGTCAAATACTATTAACAAAAGGCATCAGAAACAGATGCCTTTTGCTAATAGGAAAATCTTATCGGTACTATATGATATTAGTACTATACTTGTCGAACAGTTCCCGATATGATATTCCCATCAGAATATGGAATATGTCTCAATTAGGGAGATTATTATGAACCGTTATGTGATAGGACTGGCCCCAACTGTATTGGTGGCACTCGGACTTTATGCAGGGCACAGCGTAGTACTTACGTTTGCGCTCTTTTACAGTTGGTTGGGTGCAGTACCGTTTTTAGATTACCTACTGTTTCGAAAACAAAGTCTGACTCATACGATCCGCAGTTGGGGGTTGACTGTAAACGCCCGACAAACGATAGTCGGACTTGGTTTAGGACTCTCTTTTTTAATAGCTCTCCTAATTGGCGCTTATTATTTGCACGACATGTTGTTCGATATCGTTCGATTGAGAAGCTTGTTTGGAGAGTGGGGTTTTTCCGGTGACCAGTCTGTTCTATTGCTGCTCGTACTGGTGTTGCTCAATCCTATTTTGGAAGAAATCTATTGGCGTGGATACTTATACCGCAGGATTGGACAAACCCCAGGTTCTGCGAAAAGCTTGCTTCATGCTTCTTTTTGGTATACAGCTTATCATCTTGTTGTCATTGTATCGGTATTCAGTTGGCCGCTTAACGTTATTGCTGCGGTTCCTATTTTTGCAGCAGGTGTACTATGGGGATGGATTCGTCATCAGACGCGATCTGTGCTCACCCCGATTGTAAGCCATATGTTTGCCGACTTTGGAATCGTGATTATATATATGCAATACATACAATAGTAACTCTTTACCAAGCATGATCTGGATCTCAAAGAAGGAGAGTATAGGTATTCGAAGGGCTGAGCGTTCTCCAAACTAGCAGTTTAGCGAAACAATTGGTTAGCGCCGAGCGTCTATTTGAGAGATAGAAAGTTGTGTCTATGTTGGTGGAAGGTTCATCTGAGATAGGTTCGAGCATCACTAAACAGAACTATCTGAAAATCACTCGAACAACACATATAATTAATTATTATTTGCATGAGAGGTGTCTGAGCTATGGGTATTACTGACTTTCATCAGAACTTTAATCTTCTCTTCGACGGTCTTCAAATACACAGGTTTACGGATAACCGGACTGAACTGATGAAGCTCCATTCAAGGATAGGAGTGGGCTCTGTTCACCGATTTGTACCCCGTTCTGATTTAGGGGTGGCTATTGCTGAGTTTAAGCTACATCACAACAGTAATGTGAATTTTCACACAGATGCACCCATGGTTGAACTGAGCTACTGCTTAGAAGGTACTAGAGAAATCCAAGTCGCCGGTGTGCAGTACGAGGTAGCACCTGGTAGCTACACTTTGCAATTTGCTAATCCTGCGGAGGCCAGCATGCATTTTAAAAAAGATCAATCTGTTAAAATGCTGAGTATCGGTATCCCTGTGTCGACCTTTCATCAGTTTATGGAAGAGACTGGCGGTGCTCGATCGGTCGAATTTAATCGAATCATTGGTGAGAAGCCATACCGCATGTTTCAGGAGACTATAGATCCGGCGACGTTCGTCCTCCTCAAACATATGATGCAGTTCGCCAGAGGTCAGGGCATACGAAACCTCGAGATAGAGTGTAAAATGCTCGAATTGATGTCTTTGGCCTTCGGCTCCTTCTTAATGGACGATAAGTCAGCATCAACCAAGTTATCCAAGACCGATATGGCAAAAATTGAACAAGCTCGGGCAATAATTTTGGAGCAGATGGCGGAGCCGCCCTCACTTATGGATCTGTCTCGATTGATTGGCCTGAATGACTATAAATTAAAAATTGGCTTCAAAGAAATGTATGGCAAAACGGTGTTCGGTTACTTAAAAGATCAACGTCTGGAAAAAGCGTATCGCTTGCTGCAGAATGGTAGTACCAGCGTGATTGAGGTGTCTTATGCCGTGGGTTATTCGAATCCCAGTTATTTTGCGGAAGTTTTCCGTGAAAAATATGGCGTCAACCCTGGCGAGTTTATTCGACGTTCGCTAAGCTCTTCCCCTAATCACTCTTTGAATTAGTTTTTTGGATTGTGATGATGCGGATAATCCCGCAAACCAGCACCGGTCTCCGCCCACTGGTAGAGGCTTGGTTATGAGAGTGCTACGATTGTCGTATATTAGGGAAGGAGAGATGGACAGTGGCAAACCCGCAATATCTAAAATTGCAAGATGAGCTGGATGCACAGGCGAAGCATGGTTTGGAGGTTCTTCCTAAGGAGGTCGTAGAGGCCTTCGTGCATTCTACCCAGGAGCTCCGGGAAACAGGCACTGCTAAAGGTTTGGCTGTTGGAGCAATGGCGCCTGACTTCACCTTGGGTAACCAAATAGGTAATAATATTACTTTGTCGGAAAAAACCGCGAAGGGTCATGTTATCCTTACCTTTTACCGTGGAGGATGGTGCCCGTTCTGCAATCTAGAATTAAGAGCTTATCAGCGAATCATTGACAACATTCATGAAGCCGGCGCTCAACTGTTGGCCATCAGTCCTCAAACACCGGACCATTCGTTAAGCGTCCATGAAAAGAACGAATTGAGCTTTCATGTCTTGAGTGATTTGCACAATCAGGTGGCGGAGATGTATCAACTCAAATTCAAGCTCCGTGAAGATCTGCATGATTTTCATCGATCACTTGGAGCTGCATTAGATGAACATAACGGCGACGATTCATGGGAGCTTCCTGTACCTGCAACTTATATTATTGATAAGCAGGGGGTTATCCGTTTTGCGAACGTGGACCCAGATTACACAAAACGGACGGAGCCAAATGAAATATTGAACATTCTTCAATCTCTATAACAGCCTGATAATACGAGTTTTCTATTTATCCATCCAAATAAATCGGATCGCCTCAGTGTTTAAAGATTGGACTTGTCCGCGATCCATCGCACACTCAAAGAGTTTCCGTCCCGATAGATCTAAAAGGTAATCAACGGCAGAGATGATTATAAGATATTTCAGTATTATATAGTTGAGGATCTGCAGCTGTGCAGTTCCTCTTTTCTTTATTGAAGTACATGCAGGATAATTAAGAAAGAATGTGGAAATTGAAACTAGCAATTAAGTAAATACAGGAAATGGAGTGGTATTTTTGATTATATTATTAGATGATTTAAGTGGACCTGAAGTGACTTCATTAATCGGTGAACATCTTCAAAGTATGACTCTTCATTCTCCACCAGAAAGTATACACGCCTTAAATCTTGAAGGATTGAAAAAGCCAGATGTTACATTCTGGAGCGCGTGGGAAGAAGATCAATTAGTGGGTTGCGGAGCACTTAAGGAAATTGATGATCAACATGGTGAGGTAAAGTCAATGCGTACTTCTACACAACATCTTAGAAAAGGGGTTGCGAAGGGAATCCTTACACACATCATTGAAGAAGCTAAGCGACGTGGCTACCAACGATTAAGTTTGGAAACGGGATCGATGGAAGCCTTCGAACCGGCTAGAAGACTCTACGAAAGTTTCGGGTTTCAGTATTGTGAACCATTTTCGGATTACATTGAGGACCCCTATAGTACATTCATGAAATTGGAATTATGAAGTTTGAGGTGACTCTACTGGGAATATTGGCAAACGGTTTGAGTTATAAAATCTACTTCAGTGACAGTAAATTTATTCAAGTTGATTCAGAAGAGAAGGAGAGGTGCTGATTTGAAAAATAAAATCATCGAATACTGTTTAAAGAAGAAAGGAGCGACTAAGGATTATCCCTTCGGATCCGATCCATTGGTGCTAAAAATTTCAGGTAAAATGTTCGCTCTTTTTTTTGAGGATAAAGGGTACTTAAACCTAAAATGTGACCCGGTGATTGCGGAAAACTTAAGAGAGCAACATGAGACCGTTCGACCAGCGTACCACATGAACAAACAGCACTGGAATACAATTACGATCGATGGTTCCTTGCCAGTGTCGGATGTTTTTGCAATGATTGATCACTCTTACGATTTGGTTGTTAAAAATCTTCCAAAGAGTCTCCAAGAATCTATATCGAAAATGAACTAACTGATCAATGGTGTAGCAATCGACCGGGTCCGCAATTGGGTATTGAGCTAACGGAAAAATATAACTTAATAAATAACAAATACGCGGCTGCAGGCACTATTGGACAGCCGCGTTAACATTTTCCATAGAGTTTTTTTGAAAAATAATAATTCATCTGCTTTGCTGTCATGGTAATATTTAACTATCCTATGAAAAGAAGTGATAGCTATGAAGTTTTCAGATGAACAATTACAGCAGATAATTCAAGGTAAAATTATTGGAGATTTCTTTCCTTACTTAGGAGGGACCAATAAACAAGTAGTGTTTTACCTAAAGAGCTAGTAGGAAGAATGGAAAGATCAAGGTTACTTAAGTTTGATGCCGATTTCCGATCATATGGCAGTGGATATGCGTAATCGAAATGGGAGCTATGGTATGCTAAACCCATATTCAATAGGTGAAATCCCGTCAGGTAAGTGGGATGAAGAATTGAAATTTATTAAGGAGAAGATTGCGGAGTATAAAATAGAATTTTTGACTAAGAGGGTCGTTAAGGAACAACTTTCATTTGAAACTGAAATTAGAACTATATTAAACGACGATGGGTATAAGGTATTCGACGCATTGTTTTACTGGGAAGATTAATGAAAAACAATACTGTCTTTTATACAAAAAAGGAAGCATAAATTGTGGGTTGGTAAGGGATTCAAGCGGGACACGATAGCAGAGGAGCTTGCAGGGATGTGGGGTATTTTTTGATTCTTATTGAAGTAACGGGAATGATACTTCCAATATGTGTTAATATAGAAAAAGATGTTTCTTTCTTCAAATTCAGAGGGGCAGGCCTTGGTCTCGTTGGAAACTGAAAATTGGAGGGCGTTATTGAAATGGCTAAACTGATCTACGCTGCTAACGTATCTTTGGACGGTTACATTGAGGACGAGCGCGGCAATATCGAGTGGACGATCTCCGATGACGAGGTGTTTGCGTTCTGGACTGACTTCGAGCGGCCGATTGGCACCTACCTATTCGGGCGTCTCGATGGTGTACTGGGAGACGGTGAGCGCCGCTTCCGAAGCGGCGTTGTTCATCTTCACTACCGCGTGATCGTCTGACCGCGACGCTAGAGTGAAATTCAGGAGATACGCTTTTGGGCTTACTATAATCAAGTGAAATTCAGGAGATACGCTTTTGGGCTTACTATAATCAAGTGAAATTACGGAAGACGGAAGTTATGAGCGGCTTCCATGACAGGTTTTTTGCTATATATACAAAGAACTTAATAGAAAGAAGGAAATTGTTCAATTCGTCAAACTCTGAAAAATAAGTATTAGACTGACGCGAAAAACGAAACAGCAACACCCATGGACGAAAAATAGTAGAGTGAAGGGCTGGGCATCCAGCCCCTCCTCATCAAACCGTACGTGAGGTTTTCCCTCATACGGCTTTCCGACGTTCTTCACCTCGAGCATTAC